>NZ_AEJZ01000155.1:0-50669 GCF_000208525.1 Escherichia sp. TW14182 | reverse complement strand
TTAAAATAATTTTCCGAATGCGCGTTTTTTATTCTTTATGCTTATTTCAGCATCGGTTTGTCGGTTAAATGGGCGATTTCTCGGGCGAAATTCGCCACTTGCTCCCAATCGGTGTAGACAACTTCTTTGCGCGTATCCGTTTCTCCGCCTGACATCTTCATAATCATCTTGATCATAAAGCGGTCATACCAACGATAACGAGGATAACGCAGCGCCCCGGCAATGACTGCACAGCGATCGGGACGCCATTGCGAGTTCATCAGAAACTTCCGCGCGTAGCTATTGGTCTGCACAGTACGCTTCTCCGGTTTGCGCGCCACCAGATTCACGGAGTAAAAGGCGCTCGGCATCGAGTTCAGCTGCGTCGCATGTTTTTTGACAAATTCCTGGAACGCAGAATGGTAGTGACCGTAGCGAATAGAAGCGCCAATAACCACGCGATCGTAGTTTTCCCACTGTGGCTCTTCAATGCGGTGCACATTAGCGACATCCGCCTGTATCCCCAGTTCTTTCAATTCCGAAGCCAGGTAGGAGGCAATCTCGCGCGTTTGTCCGTCCCTTGTTGAGAAAAGAATTAATGTTTTCACGTATTACTCCATCATTCACGCCAGAAAGTCGGGGTAAAGAGCACCAGCAATGTAAAGACCTCCAGACGACCAAACAGCATGTTGGCAATCAGGATCCATTTAGCCACCGGGTTCATACTGGTAAAGTTATCAGCAACCACGCCAAGCCCTGGCCCCAGGTTATTCAATGTCGCAACAACCGAGGCAAAGGCAGAAAAGTCATCCACGCCCGTGGCGATAATCGCCAGCATACTGACAATAAACACCAATGCATAGGCGGAGAAAAATCCCCAAACGGCTTCGAGGATACGTTCCGGCAGTGCGCGATTCCCCAGCTTAATGCTGTAGACGGCGTTCGGATGCACCAGTCGTTTCAGCTCACGGTTCCCCTGCTTGAACAGCAGCAGGATGCGGATCACTTTCAGGCCACCGCCCGTTGACCCGGCGCAACCACCGATAAAAGCAGAGCATAACAGCAGTACTGGCAAGAAGAGCGGCCAACGGGCAATGCTGTCTGTCGTAAATCCGGCAGTCGTCGCCATCGACACCACCTGGAAAAATGCCTGGTTAATCGTCATCAGCGCCGAACTGTAGACATTATGAAACCACAGAACGAGTGTACAAATAACCACCAGCGTAAACTGTACGCCGATAAACATGCGAAATTCCGGATCGCGCCAATAAACCTTCAGACTGCGCCCACTTAACAGCGAAAAGTGCAGACCGTAGTTACAGCCGGAGATTAGCAGGAAGATAGCAATGATGGTGTTAATCGTCGGGCTGTCGAAATAACCGACGCTGGCATCATGTGTCGAGAAGCCACCAATGGCGATTGTCGCGAAGCTATGTCCGATGGCATCAAAAGCATCCATTCCGGCAAACCATAACGCCAGCGCACAGGCGACGGTCAGCAAGACATAAATCAGCCACAAGGTTTTCGCCGTTTCCGCAATACGCGGGCGCATTTTATTATCTTTCAGCGGGCCGGGCATTTCTGCACGATAGAGCTGCATCCCACCAACGCCGAGGATAGGCAGTATCGCTACCGCCAGCACGATGATCCCCATCCCGCCAAACCATTGCAGCATCTGGCGATAAAAGAGGATAGCGTGAGGGAGTGAATCCAGCCCCACCAGCGTAGTGGCCCCGGTGGTGGTCAGGCCGGAGAAAGATTCAAAAAACGCATCGGTAATCGTAAGGTTCGGGCTTTCCGAGAAGATAAAAGGGAGCGCACCGACGCTACCCAGCACCGTCCAGAACAGCACCACAATCAGAAACCCTTCGCGGGATTTCAGTTCGCCCTTCTCTTTACGGTTCGGCCACCACAGCATAGAGCCAATGGCGAGGGCGACAAAAAAGGTCTGGGTAAAAGCGCGGCCTGCCCCATCCCGGTAGATGAGTGCTACCAGCCCAGGGATAATCATGGTCCCTGAAAATAAGATGACCAGTAGTCCAACGATTCGGGTAATGGCGCGAAAATGCATCTCTGCCGCTTCCTTAGTTCTGCAAAACGAAGTGGGGATTATTCTTCAATCGCTAACAATTGCAATGAACCACGGCTAAAATCCGCCAGCTTTGCGGAAAATTCAGCCACTTTCGCCGCCGGAAGCGCCACCCGCAGCAGAACGAATGCCTGATAATCACTGTTGATAATTTTGCCGCCACACTGCCCCAGCAACGCTTCAATGCCGGTTAACTGACTATATTCACATTGCAAAGTATATTCGGTTAATGGCGTCTTGCGTTGGGTCGTTAGCTGGCGCAGCGCCTGATTCACGCCACCGCCATACGCTTTCACTAACCCACCAGTGCCCAGCAAGATGCCGCCGTAGTAGCGCACCACCACAGCGGTAATTTCCCCGACGCCGCTGCCCATTAGTTGGGCGAGCATCGGTTTACCTGCCGTTCCTGCCGGTTCTCCATCATCAGAGAAACCCAGCTGTTGAGAATCATCCGGTGCGCCAGCTACCCACGCCACGCAATGGTGGCGGGCATCGGGGTGCTCTGCCCGCACCGATTCAACAAACGCTTTCGCCGCCTCAACGCCATCGGTATGCGCCAACAGCGTAATGAAGCGGCTCTTTTTGATCTCTTCAACGACCGTGACCGGTGCCGCAGGAATTAACCAGCTTTCCATCACGCCAGTTTCAGATCCCGGGTCATGTTTTCCACGTTGTTTTCGTGGATCACCACGTTGTCTTCGATACGAATGCCGCCGAACGGTTTCAGTGCTTCAATTTTCTGCCAGTTGAAATGTTTGCTGAACTGCCCTTCACGCCACGGCGCCAGCAACGATTCGATGAAGTAGATACCCGGTTCGATGGTTAAAACCATGCCTGGCTGGAGAATACGGGTGCAGCGCAGGTACGGATATTTTGCCGGTGCCGCGAGGTGCGTACCGCTATCATCCTGCATAAAACCGGCTACGTCATGCACCTGCAGACCAAGCGGATGGCCAATACCGTGCGGCATAAACGGTCCGGTGAGATCGTTTTCGACCATCGCTTCTTCACTCATATCGGTGATGATTTGATGTTTACGCAGCAGTTTGGCGATGCGTTGATGGAACTGGATGTGGTAATCCACATAGCTGACGCCCGCTTTCATGGTGGCGATCAGCGCCAGTTGTTCATCATTAACGTCTTTCACCAACTGTGCGTAGTCGTTGTCGCTTTTTGCCGACCAGGTACGGGTCAGGTCAGCCGCATAGCCGTTATATTCTGCCCCGGCATCCAGCAGGAAGCTGCGCATCTCTTCCGGCGCCTGATGATCCAGTTTGGTGTAATGCAGCACCGCAGCATGTTCGTTAAGCGCCACAATGTTGCTGTAAGGCACGTCGGTATCACGATGACCAGTCGCAGTCAGATAGGCAATATTGATATCGAACTCGCTCATGCCAGAACGGAAGGCTTCTTCCGCCGCGCGATGACCGTTGACCGCCATTTTCTGCGCTTCACGCATACAGGCCAGTTCGTACTCGGTTTTAAAGGAGCGGTAATAATGCAGGTAGTCGATAACCCCTTTCGGGTTAATGTTACTGGCCTCAATGCCCAGTTGCAGCGCACGTTCCGGCACAGGGCCGATATAACCGATATTGCCGCGCGCAGCGGGCAGCAGGCTACCAATGCCATCGGCTTTCGGCAGCGCGATCACTTCCACATCCTCTGTCCAGAAAGAGGTCGGCAGCGGTTCGACGTTGTGCCAGTAATCAACCGGCAGATAAAACCACAGTTTCGGCTTGTTCACGCCATCCACCAGCAACCAGCAGTTTGGCACCTGAGTTACCGGCACCCACGCCTTGAATTGCGGGTTCACTTTAAACGGATAGGGATGATCGTCGAGAAAAACGTTGAATAGCTCGCCGGAGTGAATAAGTAATGCATCCAGCTTGAAACGCGCCAGCGCATCGCGAGTCCGTTCCTGTAAGGTAGCTATATGATTTTTATAGAGCGAGGCCAGTGATTCCATTTTTTACCCTTCTGTTTTTTTGACCTTAAGTCTCCGCATCTTAGCACAACGTTAATACAGAGCGTGATTTCTGCCGAGCGTGATCGAATCGGCATTTCTTTAATCTTTTGTTTGCATATTTTTAACACAAAATACACACTTCGTTTCATCTGGTACGACCAGATCACCTTGCGGATTCAGGAGACTGACATGCTTTACAAAGGCGACACCCTGTACCTTGACTGGCTGGAAGATGGCATTGCCGAACTGGTATTTGATGCCCCAGGCTCAGTTAATAAACTCGACACTGCGACCGTCGCCAGCCTTGGCGAGGCCATCGGTGTGCTGGAACAGCAATCAGATTTAAAAGGGCTGCTGCTGCGTTCGAACAAAGCAGCCTTTATCGTCGGTGCTGATATCACCGAATTTTTGTCCCTGTTCCTCGTTCCCGAAGAACAGTTAAGCCAGTGGCTGCACTTTGCCAATAGCGTGTTTAATCGCCTGGAAGATCTGCCGGTGCCGACCATTGCTGCCGTCAACGGCTATGCGCTGGGCGGTGGCTGCGAATGCGTGCTGGCGACCGATTATCGTCTGGCGACGCCGGATCTGCGTATCGGTCTGCCGGAAACCAAACTGGGCATCATGCCGGGCTTTGGCGGCTCCGTGCGTATGCCACGTATGCTGGGCGCTGACAGTGCGCTGGAAATCATTGCCGCCGGTAAAGATGTCGGCGCGGATCAGGCGCTGAAAATCGGTCTGGTGGATGGCGTAGTCAAAGCAGAAAAACTACTTGAAGGCGCAATGGCGATTTTACGCCAGGCCATTAACGGCGACCTCGACTGGAAAGCGAAACGTCAACCGAAGCTGGAACCGCTAAAACTGAGCAAGATTGAAGCCACCATGAGCTTCACCATCGCTAAAGGGATGGTCGCACAAACGGCAGGGAAACATTACCCCGCGCCCATCACCGCAGTAAAAACTATTGAAGCGGCGGCCCGTTTTGGTCGTGAAGAAGCCTTAAACATGGAAAACAAAAGCTTTGTCCCGCTGGCGCACACCAACGAAGCTCGCGCACTGGTCGGCATTTTCCTTAACGATCAATATGTAAAAGGCAAAGCGAAGAAACTCACCAAAGACGTTGAAACCCCGAAACAGGCCGCCGTGCTGGGCGCAGGCATTATGGGCGGCGGTATCGCTTACCAGTCCGCGTGGAAGGGCGTGCCGGTTGTCATGAAAGATATCAACGACAAGTCGTTAACCCTCGGCATGACCGAAGCCGCGAAACTGCTGAACAAGCAGCTTGAGCGCGGCAAGATCGATGGTCTGAAACTGGCTGGCGTGATCTCCACAATTCACCCAACGCTCGACTACGCCGGGTTTGACCGTGTGGATGTTGTGGTAGAAGCGGTTGTTGAAAACCCAAAAGTGAAAAAAGCCGTGCTGGCAGAAACCGAGCAGAAAGTTCGCCCGGATACCGTGCTGGCTTCTAATACTTCAACCATTCCTATCAGCGAACTGGCCAATGCGCTGGAACGCCCGGAAAACTTCTGCGGGATGCACTTCTTTAACCCGGTGCACCGGATGCCGTTGGTGGAAATTATTCGTGGTGAGAAAAGCTCCGACGAAACCATCGCGAAAGTCGTCGCCTGGGCGAGCAAGATGGGCAAGACGCCGATTGTGGTGAACGACTGCCCCGGCTTCTTCGTTAACCGCGTACTGTTCCCCTACTTCGCCGGATTCAGCCAGTTGCTACGCGACGGCGCGGACTTCCGCAAAATCGACAAAGTGATGGAAAAACAGTTCGGCTGGCCAATGGGTCCGGCATACCTGCTGGATGTCGTGGGGGTTGATACCGCGTACCACGCTCAGGCCGTGATGGCAGCAGGCTTCCCGCAGCGGATGCAGAAAGATTATCGCGATGCCATCGACGCGCTGTTTGATGCCAACCGCTTTGGTCAGAAGAACGGCCTCGGTTTCTGGCGTTATAAAGAAGACAGCAAAGGTAAGCCGAAGAAAGAAGAAGACGCCGCCGTTGACGACCTGCTGGCAGAAGTCAGCCAGCCGAAGCGCGATTTCAGTGAGGAAGAGATTATCGCCCGCATGATGATCCCGATGGTCAACGAAGTGGTGCGCTGTCTGGAAGAGGGCATTATCGCCACTCCGGCAGAAGCGGATATGGCGCTGGTCTACGGCCTGGGCTTCCCTCCGTTCCACGGCGGCGCGTTCCGCTGGCTGGACACCCTCGGCAGCGCGAAATACCTCGATATGGCACAGCAATATCAGCACCTCGGCCCGCTGTATGAAGTGCCGGAAGGTCTGCGTAATAAAGCACGTCATAACGAACCGTACTATCCCCCGGTTGAGCCAGCCCGTCCGGTTGGCGACCTGAAAACGGCTTAAGGAGTCACAATGGAACAGGTTGTCATTGTCGATGCAATTCGCACCCCGATGGGCCGTTCGAAGGGCGGTGCTTTTCGTAACGTGCGTGCGGAAGATCTCTCCGCTCATTTAATGCGTAGCCTGCTGGCGCGTAATCCGGCGCTGGAAGCGGCTGCTCTCGATGATATTTACTGGGGCTGTGTGCAGCAAACGCTGGAGCAGGGTTTTAATATCGCCCGTAACGCGGCGCTGTTGGCAGAAGTGCCGCACTCTGTCCCGGCAGTTACCGTCAATCGCTTGTGTGGTTCATCCATGCAGGCACTGCATGACGCAGCACGAATGATCATGACCGGCGATGCGCAGGCATGTCTGGTTGGCGGCGTGGAGCATATGGGCCATGTGCCGATGAGTCACGGCGTCGATTTTCACCCCGGCCTGAGCCGCAATGTCGCCAAAGCGGCGGGCATGATGGGCTTAACGGCAGAAATGCTGGCGCGTATGCACGGTATCAGCCGTGAAATGCAGGATGCCTTTGCCGCGCGATCACACGCTCGCGCCTGGGCCGCCACGCAGTCGGGGGCATTTAAAAATGAAATCATCCCGACCGGTGGTCACGATGCCGACGGCGTCCTGAAGCAGTTTAATTATGACGAAGTGATTCGACCGGAAACTACCGTGGAAGCCCTCGCCACGCTGCGTCCGGCGTTTGATCCAGTCAGCGGTACGGTAACGGCGGGTACATCTTCTGCGCTCTCCGATGGCGCAGCTGCCATGCTGGTAATGAGTGAAAGCCGCGCCCGTGAATTAGGTCTTAAGCCGCGCGCCCGTGTGCGTTCGATGGCGGTTGTTGGTTGTGATCCGTCGATTATGGGTTACGGCCCGGTTCCGGCCTCTAAGCTGGCGTTGAAAAAAGCGGGGCTTTCTGCCAGCGACATCGGCGTGTTTGAAATGAACGAAGCCTTTGCCGCGCAGATCCTGCCGTGTATTAAAGATCTGGGACTGATGGAACAGATTGACGAGAAGATCAACCTCAACGGTGGCGCGATCGCGCTGGGTCATCCGCTGGGTTGTTCCGGTGCGCGTATCAGTACCACGCTGCTGAATCTGATGGAACGCAAAGACGTCCAGTTTGGTCTGGCGACGATGTGTATCGGTCTGGGTCAGGGTATTGCGACGGTGTTTGAGCGGGTTTAAACACTTGCCGGATGCGGCGTGACGCCTTATCCGGTCTACCGTTCCAGCACCAATTGTAGGTCTGATAAGACGCGACAGCGTCGCATCAGGCACTGTTTGCCGGATGCGACATAGATCTAAATGCCACTGATAAAGTTTTAGTTGCCGTTCTTCCCGCCTGTCAGGGGCGGGTTTTTTATGGCTTAGATAAACGCAAACGCATCGCCAAACAGGCGATCTTCCCGCGCATTACGCTCACTGCAAAACAGGTCACGGGCTATTTTCGCCATCTCAAAACGTCCGGCAATGTAGATATCATGCTCTGCCAGCGTACCGTGATCCTGCAATACCGCCGTTAACACTGTGCCAGTACGCCCACGCCAGCCCGCTTCCGGTTGTTCAACCACCGGCACCACTTGCAAACCTGGATGCTTAAGCGAAAGCGCCTCAAGCTCGCAGAGATCATAAAGATGCTGCTCTTCACGCCCGCCCCAGTAAATGGTGATATCACGATTGGGATTACGCGCCAGCGCCGTCAGCAAAATCGAGCGCGCATAAGAGAAACCGGTGCCGCCCGCAATCAGAATCATTGGTCGTTCTTCATCATCGCGCAGCCATGCCTCACCGTGCGGAATATCGACCACGATTTGATGATCTTTAAGAATGCGATCCATGACTGCTTTCGCGTAAAGGTTGATTTCAGAAGCGCCAATATGCAGCTCAATGAAACCTTTTTCATCCGGCGTCGAGGCCATTGAGAACGGACGTTTGTCGCGCTCATCCATCACTACCATCAAATACTGACCAGCACGAAAAGAAAAGGCCGCGTCTGGCACGATTCGGACACGATATACAGTATCCGTGATAGCTTCTACCGAGGTCACTTTACAGCTTAAGGTTGTCATGCGCTTTCTCTGTCGGATCGATAAATAGGGCAATACAAACGCGCCTCAGGCGCTTTTACCGTTGTTAAAAATAGCCAGCTCATCCCAGATTGCGTCAATACGCGCGACAACGTCCGGATCTTTTTTGATAGGACGCCCCCACTCGCGCTGGGTTTCCCCTGGCCATTTATTCGTGGCATCCAGCCCCATTTTTGAACCCAGCCCGGAAACAGGCGAGGCAAAATCCAGATAATCAATGGGCGTGTTTTCAACCAGCACCGTATCCCGCGCTGGGTCCATACGGGTAGTAATCGCCCAAATCACATCGTTCCAGTCGCGTGCGTTGACATCATCATCGCAAACGATCACAAATTTGGTGTACATAAACTGGCGTAAAAACGACCAGACGCCCATCATGACGCGCTTCGCGTGCCCGGCGTATTGCTTTTTGATCGTCACGACCGCCAGACGATAAGAGCAACCTTCCGGCGGAAGGTAGAAATCGACAATTTCCGGGAATTGTTTTTGCAGAATCGGCACGAACACTTCGTTCAACGCCACGCCCAGTACCGCAGGTTCATCCGGCGGGCGACCAGTATAGGTGGAGTGGTAAATCGCATCTTCACGCTGAGTAATATGCGTCACGGTAAATACCGGGAAACTATCGACTTCGTTATAGTAACCGGTGTGGTCGCCATACGGCCCTTCTGGCGCCGTTTCGCCTTGTTCGATATACCCTTCCAGCACAATTTCCGCACTGGCGGGCACTTCAAGGTCATTGGAGATACACTTCACCACTTCGGTCTTGGTGCCGCGCAGCAATCCGGCAAACGCATACTCTGAAAGTGTATCCGGAACGGGGGTGACTGCACCGAGAATAGTAGCGGGATCAGCACCCAGCGCCACAGAAACCGGGAAACGTTCACCCGGATGCGCCGCACACCACTCCTGGAAATCCAGCGCACCGCCGCGATGCGACAACCAGCGCATAATCAGTTTATTTTTACCAATCAACTGTTGACGATAAATACCCAGATTCTGCCGCTCTTTGTGCGGGCCACGCGTTACGGTCAACCCCCAGGTAATCAGCGGAGCGGCATCTTCCGGCCAGCAGGTCATAATGGGAATACGGTTAAGATCGACATCCTCGCCGGAGACGATTTTTTGCTGACAAGGCGCACCACGTAACCGTTTCGTTGGCATGTTCAACACCTGCTTAAACTGCGGCAGCTTATCAAACAGGTCGCGGAAACCTTTTGGCGGCTCCGGCTCTTTCAGAAACGCCAATAATTTACCGACTTCACGCAGCGCCGAAACATCTTCCTGCCCCATGCCCATCGCTACACGCTTAGGCGTACCGAACAGGTTACACAGCACCGGCATTGAGTACCCTTTAGGGTTTTCGAACAACAGCGCAGGCCCACCGGCGCGCAAAGTGCGGTCAGCAATTTCAGTGATTTCCAGATGCGGATCCACCGGGAGCGTGATACGTTTTAGCTCACCCTGCTGTTCAAGCAGCGTCAAGAAGTCGCGTAAATCGTTATATTTCATGGCGTCCATTGTAGCCTCTTAATCTGCGCCCATTATACGGCGTTCATCTTCGCGATGCTGTAAATTTGTTAAATTAGCGTGAACTCAGGCGCTATAACGCAAACCGGGGAATATAATTAACTTAACGCATCGCTTTTGCTATTCTTGCGCCCCGATTAAACGGATAAGAGTCATTATGCAATCCTGGTATTTACTGTACTGCAAGCGCGGGCAACTTCAACGTGCCCAGGAACACCTCGAAAGACAGGCCGTTAATTGCCTGGCGCCGATGATCACCCTGGAAAAAATCGTGCGTGGCAAACGTACCGCAGTCAGTGAGCCGTTGTTCCCCAACTACCTGTTTGTGGAATTTGATCCAGAAGTGATTCATACCACTACCATCAACGCTACACGTGGCGTCAGCCACTTCGTGCGCTTTGGTGCATCGCCAGCGATAGTCCCATCGGCAGTGATTCATCAGCTGTCGGTGTATAAACCGGAAAACATTGTCGATCCGGCAACACCATACCCAGGTGATAAGGTGATTATTACCGAAGGCGCATTCGAAGGTTTTCAGGCCATTTTCACCGAGCCTGACGGCGAGGCACGCTCCATGCTATTGCTTAATCTTATCAATAAAGAAATTAAGCACAGCGTGAAGAACACCGAGTTCCGCAAACTCTAGAACGCAATCCCAAACAGTGTTTTGACATTCGCATCTGTGGTAGCCGCCAGCCACGCAGCATCCTCCCCTCGCCAGTATGCAATACGTTGCAGAATATGGGGCAGATACGCAGGCTCGTTACGCCGTGACGATGGCTTTGGCGTGAGATCGCGCGGGAGCAAATACGGCGCATCGGTTTCGATCAGCAATTTCTCCGCAGGAATAAGTGGCAACAGATCACGCAATTCCTGCCCTCGTCGTTCATCGCAAACCCAACCTGTAATGCCGATATAAATTCCACGCGCCACGCACGCCTGCATCTCTTCGCGTGTGCCGGTAAAGCAATGAAGAACCGCACCAGGAAGTTTATCCAGCCACGGCTCCAGCAATGTCATAAACCGCTCGTGGGCATCGCGACAGTGCATAAATACCGGCATGTTTAATTCTGCGGCAATACGTAGCTGGGCAACAAAAGCACGTTCCTGCTCTTCCGGCGTAGAAAAGTTGCGGTTAAAGTCGAGCCCACACTCACCAATTGCCACCACTTCTGGCAGCGCGGCCAGCTCAATAATCGCTTCTTCGGTCGCAGCTTGCCACTGGCTGCTGTCATGAGGATGCACGCCCGCCGTTGACCAACAGTGCGGATACTGACGCGCCAGTTTTTGCGCCTGCTGGCTTTCTCGCAGGTTAGTACCGGTGATAAGTAGCCCATCAACTCCCGCGCCAAAAGCGCGCTCTACAACATCATCACGATCTTTCGCAAATTGTGAACTGGTCAAATTAACGCCGATATCAAACATCCTGCACTCCATATGACAACCGCCCTGACGGGCGGTTGAATTTATTCTTCAGTTTTTTCGCTTTCAGCGTCGTTTTCTTCTTCCCGGTTTCGGCCTTTACCAACATAAAAGCGTGAGAAGAAGACACCGATTTCAAACAGGCAGTACATCGGAATCGCCAACAGCGTTTGCGAGAAGACATCCGGCGGCGTCAGCAGCATCCCGACGACGAATGCGCCAACCAGCACATACGGGCGTTTTTTGCGTAAGTCTTCTGGCGAGGTGATCCCCATCCAGCACAGCAGCACAATGGCAACCGGCACTTCAAACGAAACACCAAATGCCATAAACAACGCCATAACGAAGCTTAAGTAGCTGGCGATGTCGGTGGATACCTGTACCCCTTCCGGCGCAGTATTGGCGAGGAAGCCAAATGCCAGCGGAAAGACCACGAAGTAAGCGAACGCCATGCCGATATAAAACAGCAGAGAGCTGGAAACCAGCAGGGGCACCACCAGGCGACGTTCGTGCTTATACAACGCCGGGGCGATAAACGCCCACACCTGATAGAGAATCACCGGCGCTGACAGAATCAGCGACACCATAAAAGTCAGCTTGATCGGCGTAAAGAACGGCGAGGCCACATCGGTGGCGATCATCGTTGAACCTTGCGGCAATTGCTTGATCAACGGCGCGGATACCAGGTGATAGATATCATTGGCGAAATAGACCAGGCACAGAAATATCACGATCACCGCGATAATGCAGTTCAGCAGACGCTTACGCAGCTCAATCAGATGCGTGATAAGCGGTTGAGTATCTTCTACAGACATGTTTACGGTTTATCACTCGACGAAGGGGAAGGTGCAGCGGTTTTTGGTTCAGCGTCCGCAGCAGGTTTTACCACCGGCTCTGGCGTGGTTTCTGGCTTCTGTTCCGGCGAACTGGCCTGCGTTTGTGCAGAGGCAGGGGTTACTCCCTCATGCGCAGCTTCATTATCTTTCACCACCGGGTTATGGATGGTGTGCGCTTCATCGCTCGCCTTTTCAGGATCGTTTGCAACATAGGAACGCTTCATCGATTCCGCAGCCTGGCGCAGTTCATCCATTGACGCTTTCAGTTCAGGCGTCAGGTTGGTCAGGCTTGCCTTTTCAACCTTTTTCAGGCTGTCCTGAAACTCCTGGAGTTTTAACTCCTGAGTCAGTTCGTTCTGCACCGTTGTCGCCAGTGAACGCAACGCGCGAATCCAGCCCGCTACCGTTTTTACCGCCACAGGCAGTCGTTGCGGCCCCAGAACGACGAGGCCGATGATGAACACCAATAGCAGTTCGCTAAAACCGATATCAAACACGGATTACACCTGCTCTTTATCGTGGCGCTTTGCGTCTTCTGTTTTAGCCTGTTCCTGATTCGTATCCGCCTGCTTATCGGCGATAGTTTTCGCAGTAAAATCAGCATCCTGACTGGTTTTATCCTGCTTTGGTTCATCATCGCTCATTGCTTTTTTAAAGCCTTTGATCGACGCACCAAGATCGGAACCGATGGAGCCGAGCTTTTTGGTGCCAAAAAGCAGTACAACGATGACGGCAATAATCAATAACTGCCAAATACTGATACCACCCATACATGTTCCTCTGTGGTAGATGATGATTAAACAAGGCCGCATTATACGTTACACGGCCCGCCTTGAGCGATGAAAAAATCAGCGTGTTTTGCGCCAACCGACAAACCAGGCGATCAAACCACCTGCCATTAACCAGCCGGGCATCAGCCCCCATTCAGGTCGGTTGACCAACAAGAATGTGCCGCTTAATACTAACGTCGCGCCAATTCCAAGAAAATAACGCGATTGTCCCTGACGTACATGATTTGACTGAAGCTCGCGGGCAATCTTATCAACACTGTGCTGTAAATACTTGCCCTGGCGCAAACTGTCGTAAACCAGTTCAGGCAGTTCTGGCATTTTTTCGACCCAGAACGGCGCTTTTTCTTTAAATGCTCTCACCAGCGCAGGAATACCGACCTGATCTTTAATCCACGACTCCAGGAAAGGCTTCGCCGTTTTCCATAAATCGAGCTGCGGATAAAGCTGGCGTCCTACCCCTTCGATGTAGAGCAAGGTTTTCTGGAGTAACACCAGTTGCGGCTGTACTTCCATATTGAAGCGACGCGCCGTATTAAACAGATTTAACAGCACATGTCCAAACGAAATTTCGGCCAGGGGTTTCTCAAAGATTGGTTCACAGACAGTACGAATAGCAAATTCGAACTCTTCAACGTTGGTATCTGGCGGCACCCAGCCAGAATCAACGTGCAGCTCTGCCACTTTGCGATAATCGCGGTTAAAGAAGGCGATAAAGTTTTCTGCCAGATAGCGTTTATCTTCTTTGTTTAGCGAGCCAACAATCCCGCAATCAATGCCGATATATTTCGGGTTTTCCGGGTGTTCATAGCTTACGAAGATATTGCCAGGGTGCATATCGGCATGGAAAAAGCTGTCGCGAAAGACCTGAGTGAAGAACACCTGCACGCCGCGTTCAGCCAGCAATTTCATGTTGGTGCCGTTTTTCTCCAGCGCCGCAACATCAGACACCGGAATGCCGTAAATGCGCTCCATCACCATCATCCCTTCACTGCAATAGTCAGGGTAAACCTCCGGGATGTAGAGCATCGGGCTATTTTCGAAATTACGCCGAAGCTGAATGGCGTTGGCAGATTCCCGCAGCAAATTCAGTTCATCAATCAACGTCTTTTCGTACTCGCGCACCACTTCGGTTGGACGCAGACGGCGACCATCCGGCAGTAAACGCGGCACCCAACGCGCCAGACGATAGATGAGTTTCAGATCCGCTTTTATGACCGGCAAAATATCCGGGCGAATGACTTTAATCACCACCTCTTTGCCATTCGATTTCAGCCGCGCAGTATGTACCTGTGCAACGGAAGCCGATGCCAGCGGCTTAATGTCAAAATCATCAAACCACGCTTCCACCGGCAGACCGCCCATCGCCGCTTCAATTTGTGCTTTCGCCAGTTCGCCGTCAAAAGGCGCGACTTTATCCTGCAAGAGCGCCAGTTGGTCAGCAATATGCGGCGGAAAAAGGTCACGGCGGGTCGATAGCATCTGTCCAAACTTGATCCATACCGGACCCAGTTCTTGCAGCGCCAGTCGCAGTCGTTCACCTAATGGTTTGTCTTTATGCCGATTCGGCATCCAGAATAACGAGTATCGCCATAACCGCAACGGCAAAGTGATACGCATTTTAGGGATCAGTTCATCAAGTCCGTAACTTAAAAAAGTGCGAATGATGAAATACAGGCGCCGTACTTCACCTGGCGTCATTAAACTGCCTCCAGTTTTTCCAGCCGTTTGGTTAGCGCATCGACAGCACGTTCAACGGCGGATGTCTCTTCCGCAAACCAGGCCACTTCAAGCGGACCAGGTGCCATACGCCACTCTTCAGTAATGGCTTCAGCCACGTAGCGTTGCTGGCGTTTAATACCGTGATGCAGGAACTTCGCGCCACCACGCAGGGCTTTGCTGATGCCTTCGGCGGCGATATCACCCGTATAAGGTGCCAGCAGTTCAGCAGGGTCGAACTCCGCCAGATCTGCCAGCGCAACAAAGTTTTGCACCACCTGAATATCGCCCTGCACTTCCAGCTCACCACTGCGAATCAGTGCAGCAAGCTGCTGGCGATCGCGAAGTTTCGGCAACACGCTGGCATAAGCGATAACAGTGCAGTCAGCATCGCCTGCCCATTCTCCCAGTACATCGACCTGACGTTCGCTGAACACCAGAATCAACGATGTCGAAAAGCCTTTTACCTCCACGCGCAATACTTTACCCAGCAGACGCGAGCGGGCGGTTTTCAGCGCGGGTGAGCGATACAGGAAGGTGTTGAGCAGACTTTCGATTCCTGCCGTCACTAAAGGTTTAAAAGGCATTTCCGGTCTCCTGTCAGAACTTATAACCACGATGCAGCGCCACAACGCCAGCCGTCAGGTTGTAATAATCGACACTTTCGAATCCGGCATCTTGCATCATGGCTTTCAGAGTATCCTGATCGGGATGCATACGGATGGATTCAGCCAGATAACGGTAGCTGTCGGCGTCATTCGCGACTAGCGAGCCAATACGCGGCAGAACATGGAAGGAGTAAGCGTCATAAGCTTTGCTTAATGGTTCGATAATCGGTTTCGAGAACTCAAGCACCAGCAGGCGGCCGCCGGGTTTCAGCACGCGATACATTGAACGCAGTGCTTTATCTTTATCGGTGACGTTACGCAGACCAAACGAAATGGTGATGCAATCAAAGGTGTTATCCGGGAACGGCAGCGCCTCGGCGTTCGCCTGAACATACTCAACGTTGCCAATCACGCCGATATTACGCAGTTTCTCGCGCCCCATTTTGAGCATGGATTCATTGATATCGGCGAGGACTACCTTGCCAGTTTCACCGACCAGGCGGGAGAATTTCGCTGTCAGGTCGCCGGTGCCGCCAGCCAGATCCAGCACAGTTTGCCCACGGCGTACGCCGCTGCAATCGATCGTGAATCGCTTCCACAAACGATGAATACCAAATGACATCAAATCATTCATAACATCGTATTTCGATGCCACGGAATGGAAAACGTGGGCGACCATATCCGCTTTTTGCTCTTTCGCGACGGTCTGAAAACCAAAGTGCGTCGTTTCTTGTGACTTATCCACCATCTCAATGCCTGCTCATCAAAAAATTGTTCCAGAAGTGTAACAGATTGGGCGTCGATGCCCTAGATTTCTACCCGGCGTAACTACCCCCAATGGGCTAGCGCGACTGCTGATTATATTCATCATCGCGTTGATAAGCTTCATCATTCGGCTGCCCCGGAACCGACCGCAGTCGATACTCTTCATCCTGACTCACCGCCTGTTCAGCCAAATCCGGATTAATCTCGCGTTTAATTTCTACCCCTAAACCGCGAAACGCTTCTGCCTGCGCCAGCACATTTCCGCGACCTGAAGAGAGTTTTTTCATTGCCTGACGATAGTTATCCTGCGCTTTGTCCAGACTTTGACCGATCGCTGACATATCATCGACAAACAAACGCATCTTGTCGTACAGCTTGCTGGCGCGATCGGCGATTTGCTGGGCGTTGCGACTTTGATGCTCATAACGCCACAGGTTGGCGATAGTACGCAACGCCACCAGCAGCGTGGTCGGGCTAACCAGCATGATATTGTTTTTCAACGCTTCTGTTATCAGCTCCGGCTGGCGATCAAGCGCCAGTAAAAACGCAGGTTCGACGGGGATAAACATCAGCACGTAATCCAGCGTTCTTAGCCCTGGTAGCTGTTGATAATCTTTACGCCCCAGCAAGCGGATATGGTTACGCACCGACGCGATATGCTCCTGCAATGCGCTTTCGCGAGTGTAGTCGTCTTCTGCATTGAAGTAGCGTTCATAGGCGACCAGCGTCATTTTGGCGTCGATCACCACATCTTTCCCCTGCGGTAGCCGCACGATGACATCCGGCTGCATCCGCGAGCGGGCGTCATTTTCGATGCTGACCTGGGTTTCATATTCATACCCTTCGCGCAGACCGGAAGCCTCCAGCACGCGCGTCAATACCACTTCGCCCCAGTTGCCCTGGGTTTTATTGTCACCTTTCAGCGCACGCGTCAGGTTGATTGCCTCCTGGGCCATTTGCGCGTTGAGCTGCTGGAGATTGCGAATTTCGTGGGTCAGGGTATGGCGTTCTTGTGCTTCTTTACCGAAGCTGTCCTGAACCTGACGGCGAAAACCGTCCAGTTGTTCACGCAGCGGCGACAACAGGCTGTTCAGACTCTGACGGTTTTGCTCATCAACCCGGCGATTGCTGTGCTCAAAAATACGGTTGGCGAGGTTTTCAAACTGCTCGCTCAAACGCTGCTCGCTGTTAATCATCTGGCGAATTTTATCGTCAGCGTGTTGCTGTGCGGCCTCCATCCGCGTGGTCACTTCACGCAGATCAGCCTCCAGAGAGGTGTTAATACTTTGCAGGCTGCGCACTTCGTTATTGAGCAATTCACACTCTGCGCGCCAGTGCTCGCTTTGGGTAATTTGTTGTTTTGCCGCGCTTAACTCCGCGACCATCTCTTCACGTTCAGCTAATTGCTCGGCTTTTTGCTGCGCGTGCTGATAACTGGCAAACAGCCAGCCGATGGCCACACTGACCAGCGCAATAATGGCATAAACAATGATTGAGAAATCCACAAAGCCTCCTGACGCAACAACTTACCCGCACAAAATAGAATTGTGCTGTACAAACGTCCAGTTGGAAAGGCATTTCCTGCGAGGCGCTACGCAAAAATACAAAAGGCCGAACGCGTCGGCCTTCAGACAGGAGAAGAGAATTACAACAGACGGCGCGCCGCTTCCACCACGATTTTCACCGCATGGCTTTCAGTTTGTTTCATCGTCTCAGCATTCGGGATCTCTTGCTGGGTACGGTTAACGATAACGCCCGCCACCATACCAGCACGCAGGCCCTGGCTTGCACACATGGTCAGCAGAGTCGCAGATTCCATTTCATAGTTCATCACGCCCATCGCCTGCCACTCTTCCATAGAACCTTTAAAGTGACGGACTACGCGACCAGAGTAAGTATCGTAACGTTCCTGACCTGGATAGAAGGTATCAGAAGAAGCAGTCACGCCAACGTGAGTCGTCGCGCCAATGGATTTCGCTGCTTCAACCAGCGCAGTCGTACATTCGAAATCAGCGACAGCCGGGAACTCCAGCGGTGCGAAGTGCAGGCTCGCGCCATCCAGACGAACAGACGCCGTGGTAACCAGTACATCACCAACATTAATATGCGGCTGAATAGCGCCAGTTGTACCGATACGCAGGAAGGTGCGAATGCCCAGCTGTGCCAGTTCTTCAACGGCAATAGAAGTAGACGGGCCGCCGATACCGGTAGAGCAGACAATAACAGGTTTACCATCCAGCTCTGCACGCCAGGTGGTGAATTCGCGGTGAGATGCCAGCTTAACCGGCTTATCCATCAGCGCGGCGATCTTTTCCACACGATCCGGGTCGCCAGGGACGATGGCAAGCGTAGCCCCTTGTAAATCGTTTTTAGTGAGGCCGAGATGAAAAACATCAGACTTGGACATATACAACTCCTCTGTGAATCGGTTTAGTCAGAAGAAGCAAAAAGGTACTTTACCGAAGGGATTAAGATTTTTTCGTGATAGTCATCACTATGATGCAAATGTGTTGCATACATTTACTCATCAAAAGTGACTTAAATCACATAATTTACTCTTAAGTCAGTAAGGCCGCTTAAAAGATGAGCCATTTGAGGCAATGTGAATTGTTGCACGCTGACTATAGTTAACATTGCGCAAAATTTTTATAAGGGTACGGAGAATACCATGACAACAACACAACACTCTGGATTTGCACCTGCTGCATCCCCCCTCGCCTCGACCATCGTTCAGACTCCGGATGATGCGATTGTGGCAGGGTTCACCTCTATCCCTTCACAAGGGGATAACATGCCTGCTTATCATGCCCGTCCAAAACAGAGCGATGGCCCACTACCAGTGGTCATTGTAGTGCAGGAAATTTTTGGCGTGCATGAACATATCCGTGACATTTGTCGCCGTCTGGCGCTGGAGGGATATCTGGCTATCGCACCAGAACTCTACTTCCGCGAAGGTGATCCGAATGATTTCGCCGATATTCCCACGTTGCTAAGCGGTCTGGTAGCAAAAGTGCCTGACTCACAGGTGCTGGCCGATCTCGATCATGTCGCCAGTTGGGCGTCCCGCAACGGCGGCGATGTCCATCGTTTAATGATTACCGGATTTTGCTGGGGCGGACGTATCACCTGGTTGTATGCCGCGCACAACCCGCAGCTGAAAGCGGCAGTGGCGTGGTACGGCAAGCTGACAGGCGATAAGTCGCTGAATTCACCGAAACAACCTGTTGATATCGCAACCGATCTTAACGCGCCGGTTCTCGGCTTATATGGCGGTCAGGATAACAGCATTCCGCAGGAGAGCGTCGAAACCATGCGTCAGGCGCTGCGGGCAGCAAACGCGAAAGCGGAGATTATCGTGTACCCGGATGCCGGTCATGCATTTAACGCCGATTATCGCCCGAGCTATCATGCCGAGTCTGCGAAAGACGGTTGGCAGCGTATGCTGGAATGGTTTAAGCAGTATGGTGGGAAGAAGTCGCTGTAATGAGAAAAGACCGGGTGGTATTACCACCCGGTTTGGAGTTTATCCCCGACGCAAATTCTGTGCCGCCTGCACCATGTTCGCCAGTGCCGCGCGGGTTTCTGGCCAGCCGCGCGTTTTCAGGCCGCAGTCCGGGTTGACCCACAGGCGCTCTGCCGGAATGCGTTTTGCCGCTTTCTTCAGCAGGGCTTCAATCCATTCCACGCTCGGTACGTTTGGCGAGTGAATGTCATAGACGCCTGGACCGATTTCATTCGGATAATCAAACTCTTCGAATGACTCCAGCAACTCCATGTCGGAACGCGAGGTTTCGATAGTGATGACGTCAGCATCCAGCGCCGCAATCGAATCCATGATGTCGTTGAACTCGCAATAACACATGTGAGTGTGGATCTGCGTTTCATCCTTCGCCACGGCGGCGTTGATACGGAAAGCTTCCACGCCCCACTGGAGATATGCATCCCAGTCGCTGCGACGCAGCGGTAAACCTTCGCGCAGCGCCGGTTCATCAATCTGGATGATGCCAATTCCAGCGGCTTCCAGATCGGCCACTTCATCACGCAGCGCCAGCGCAATTTGTTTGGCAATGGTTTCACGGCTGACGTCTTCGCGCGGGAATGACCAGCAAAGAATGGTCACCGGGCCGGTCAGCATCCCTTTTACCGGTTTGTCGGTCAGCGATTGCGCATACTTCGCCCACTCCACGGTGATCGGTGCCGGGCGGCTAACGTCACCAATAACAATCGGTGGCTTCACGCAGCGGGAACCGTAGCTCTGTACCCAACCGTTTTGCGTAAAGACAAAACCGTCGAGGTGCTCACCAAAGTATTCCACCATGTCATTACGCTCAGCCTCACCATGCACCAGCACATCCAGTCCTAAACGTTCCTGCTCAACAATGGCCTGTTTGATATGTTCCGCAATACCCGTGCGGTAGTTGTTGGCGTCGAGATTGCCCTTTTTGAAATCCAGACGCAGGGTACGAATTTCTGTAGTTTGCGGGAAAGAGCCAATCGTGGTGGTCGGCCAGGCTGGCAGTTTAAAACGCGCACGCTGGGCTTCAGCACGCACTTCATAAACGTTCGCACGCTGGCTGTCCTGGGCGGTAATCGCCGCCAGACGCTTTTCTACCGCCGGATTATGTACGCGGGTAGAGTGACGACGCGCCTGAATCGGGGCGCTCCACTCTGCCAGAGCTGCCGTATCACCACTGTTCAGCGCATCGCGCAGTAGAGCCAGTTCATGACATTTTTGCAGGGCGAAGGCAAACCAGCTTTTCACTTCTGCATCAAGACGCGTTTCCACGCTCAGGTCGATAGGGCTATGCAGCAGCGAGCAGGAAGATGCCACCCACAAATCACGTTTGCCGACAATGTCTTTAATTTGTGCATATTTCTCGGTGAGATCGGCGCGCCAGACGTTACGACCATTGACCAGTCCGGCAGACAGCAGCCAGTCAGAAGGCAGGCGCTTGTGCAGTTCTGCTACATCATCTTTGCCATGAATGAGGTCGACATGCAGACCCTGAACAGGCAGCGCCGTAATCGTGTCGAGGTTTGGCGTTACACCTTCAAAATAGGTGGTCAGCAGCAGTTTCACCTGGCCCTGGAGCGCATCGTAAGCAGGTTTATATGCGTCCAGCCACGCCTGCGGCAGTTCCAGCACCAGCGCCGGTTCGTCAATCTGTACCCACTCAATACCGCGTTTTGCCAGTTCTGCCAGAACCTGCTGATAAACCGGCAGAATATCGTTCAGCAGGCTCAGGCGGTCAAACTGTTCACCTTTCACTTTCCCCAGCCACAGATAGGTAACCGGCCCCAGAAGCACAGGTTTCACCTTGTGACCCAACGCCAGCGCCTCGTCTACTTCATCCAGCAGCTGCGTCCAGGTCAGTTTGAACTGTTGGCCTTTAACGAATTCCGGCACCATGTAGTGATAGTTGGTGTTAAACCATTTGGTCATTTCTGCCGCCGCCGCAGGTTCACCTGTTGGCGCACGACCGCGACCAATACGGAACAGGGTGTCGATATCCACCGAACCGTCTTTATTCTGATGACGCGCCGGAACGTTACCCAGCAGCAGGCTGGTGGTCAGAACATGATCGTACCAGGCAAAATCGCCCACCGGCAGCAGGTCGATACCCGCCTGCTTTTGTTGATCCCAGTGACGAGCACGCAATTCACGCCCTACTGCCAGTAATTCTTCACGCGTGGAGTTCCCCGCCCAATAACTTTCTTGCGCTTTTTTCAGCTCGCGACGCAGGCCAACGCGAGGGAAACCGAGGGTGTGATTAAGAATTGTCATTATATGCCCCTTATGGAATTTTTAGTATTTAGCCGTCCAGATGTTTACACATCCATAATTGGCGGTTACTGTATATTCCTCAAGCGCAAATTATTCATGCCGAAGTGAAGGACTTTCATGATCGAAGTAAAACACCTGAAAACGCTACAAGCGTTGCGGAATTGCGGCTCGCTCGCAGCCGCTGCGGCGACGTTGCATCAGACGCAATCCGCCCTGTCTCACCAGTTTAGCGATCTGGAACAACGCCTTGGCTTCCGGCTATTTGTGCGTAAAAGCCAGCCGCTACGTTTTACGCCGCAGGGAGAAATCCTGTTGCAACTGGCAAACCAGGTACTGCCGCAAATCAGTCAGGCACTGCAAGCCTGCAATGAACCGCAGCAGACGCGCCTGCGCATTGCCATTGAGTGCCATAGCTGTATTCAGTGGCTGACGCCCGCGTTAGAAAATTTCCATAAGAGCTGGCCGCAGGTCGAGATGGACTTTAAATCGGGCGTGACGTTTGACCCGCAGCCCGCGTTGCAGCAGGGCGAGCTGGATCTGGTGATGACCTCCGATATTCTGCCGCGCAGTGGCCTGCATTATTCGCCGATGTTCGATTATGAAGTACGTCTGGTATTAGCACCTGACCACCCACTGGCGGCGAAAACGCGAATCACGCCGGAAGATCTCGCCAGCGAAACGCTGCTGATTTATCCGGTACAGCGCAGCCGACTGGACGTCTGGCGGCATTTTCTGCAGCCCGCAGGCGTTAGCCCGTCGCTGAAAAGCGTCGATAACACCTTATTGTTGATTCAGATGGTTGCCGCGCGGATGGGTATTGCCGCTCTGCCGCATTGGGTCGTGGAGAGTTTTGAGCGCCAGGGTCTGGTTGTGACCAAAACCCTGGGCGAGGGATTATGGAGCCGACTGTACGCCGCCGTGCGCGATGGCGAGCAGCGTCAGCCAGTGACAGAAGCGTTTATTCGCTCGGCACGCAATCACGCCTGCGATCATCTGCCGTTTGTAAAGAGCGCGGAGCGACCCACTTCCGATGCACCCACAGTGAGGCCAGGATCACCAGCGCGCCTGTGATAAATGTTGGCCAGTGCGGCTGTTGGTGCCAGATAGCCAGGTTAACCAGCAGCCCTGCCGGAACGTGCATATTATTCATAATGCCCAGCGTTCCGGCGTCCACCTGCGTCGCGCCGTAGTTCCACATAAAGTAGCCAATCCCGGAAGCCACCACGCCAAGAAACACCAGAATGCCCCATTGCAACGTGGTTTGCGGCATTTTCTGCGCATTTCCCAGCAAGAACCATGCAACCACCGCCACCAGGAACGCGCCAAGATAGAACCACGCAAAGGCGTTATGCTGCGGCATCGGGCGAGTTTCCATCAGGCGTTTGTAACCCACCATGCCAATCGCGAAAGTGATATTGGAGAGTTGCACCAGCAGCAGGCCAGTCCAGAAATGGTCAGTGACCTGATCGTAACGAATAATTCCGGCACCAATCACCGCCAGTAACGCGCTGAACGCATAACCCCAGCGCAGACGACGTCTGCTCATAATGTCATAAATCAGCGTGATGTAGAGCGGCGTCAGCACGGTAAACAGCAGCAGTTCAGAGACCGTCAGGTAGAGATAGGCACGAAAACTGAGCATATACATAATGCCAAGCTGCATCGCGCCCACCAGCATATACAGGCCAATGGTTTTCAGGCTATTGCCACGGGTACGCAGGAACGGCAGGAAAACGAGCGCCGCCAGCCCAACGCGTACCAGCACCGAAAAATAGCTGTCGACGTGCCCCGCAAGGTACTCGCCATAAAAGCTAAAGGAGAAGGCCCACAGAATCGTGGTGATGATAAGTAGCGCCACAATGGAAAACTCTTTGATTAACGAGTATCCATTGTAGCGAAGTATCAGGTTGACAACTGACCAAATAAAGAACGATTACGATAAATAGAGCTTACGCAGATAATGCGGCACCGCGTCTTCGGCGTTAGTGCCAATCACTTCCAGCTCCGGATGCAGATCTTTCAGGCGCTGGTGCGCACTGCCCATAATGCAGCCTTTCCCCGCCATCGACAGCATTTCGGCGTCGTTCATCCCGTCACCAAACGCAATGCAATCCTTCAGACTGTAGCCCAATTTCTTCGCCACCGCTTCCAGCGCATGACCTTTAGAAACGCCGCCAGCCATCACTTCCAGACAAGTCAAAGTAGAGAAACTGACGTTGACGCGATCGCCCCAGCGAGCATTGATTGCTTGCTCCAGCGGTAACAATTTTTCATGGGAGTCGCAGGTGAAGAACACTTTGCTGACGCCTTCCGGCTCCAGCAAACCCGGCTCATACAGCGCATATTTAAATACTGCTTCTTTAAAAAAGCGCATCTCCTCCGGACGGTGGCGATTCATAAACCATTCATCATCACGATAAACATTAGTAATGATGTCCGGGTTGTCGTTGACCACGCCAAACAGGTCGCTGGCAATGTCATGATCCAGGTTATGCGCGAAAATCAGATTACCATCCAGATCGTGCACGCGCGCGCCATTGGAGGTAATCATGTAAGACTTAATCTCCAGATTATCGCGAATCTGACCCACGTCGACGTGGTGGCGACCCGTCGCAAACACAAAGTTGATGCCACGCGCGGTGAGCAGTTTCAGGGTTTCTTTGGCGTAAGGGGATAACGTATGGTCGGGAGAAAGTAACGTACCATCTAAATCAGACGCAACAACCTGATACATAAGAAATTTAAACCTCTATAGAGCGATTTCCGCTGGGTGAGTTATGCCGGTTGAAAAATTCAACGATGGCGTGGAGCGCGACTGAGCGCATTGCGTCCTTTTCAAAAAGGATCTCATGGTACGCACCTTTAATTACCAGCGGTCGCTCCCCTTCTACAGGATGACCCGCTGCGGCGCGGAGTTCACAAAAACGGTCGTGCATACGGTTATCCACCACGCGTTCCTCTTCAGCCTGCAAGAGAAGCGTTGGCGTGGCGTCATCACCCGCACCGGCTAACACCTGTTCGCCGGCCAGAATACTTTCGCGTACCCAATGGTAGGTCGGCCCACCGACGCGAATCGTTGGGTCATCAGCATAGAAACGTAAATTACGTCGATATCGTTGCCTGCTGTGGGTCAGTACATTGATGGTAAACGGCAGCGCGCGCCAGCGCCCGGTGCCAATCGCATAGCCATCACGAAAACGTGGATGCGCTTCTGCCCAGTTAAGGATCTGCCGCGCCATAAATGATGGCATACGAATCACAATCCCAAACATTGGCGCAGTTAGCGCAATGGCATCGCACACACCAGGGTGACGTTGCAGAAACAGCGTGGAAATCGCACCGCCCATCGAGTGCGCCAGTATATAGCGTTTACGCCACGGACCTGGCTGAACTTCTTGTTGCCAGAACGCCGCCAGATCATCAACATAATCATTAAAGCGATTAACATGACCAAGATGCGGATCGGCTAACAGTCGACCGGAACGCCCCTGACCGCGATGGTCGATGATTAAGACATCAAACCCCAGATGGAACAGGTCGTAGGCCAGCTCCGCATACTTTACATAGCTCTCAATACGCCCCGGACAAATGACGACCACCCGATCATGTTGTTGAGCGCGAAAGCGGACAAAACGCACCGGAATGTCATCCACGCCGATAAACTCTGCTTCGTCCCGCTGACGCCAGAAGTCAGTCAGTGGCCCCATCGTAAAAGCAGCAAACGCTTTTTCTCTTGTTTCCCAGTCTTTTTGCTGCTGAAACATCGGGTAATCTGCCTCTTAAACCACGTAAAATCGTTTTTTTAAGCGTGCCTGACACAACGCTGCGACAGTAGCGTATTGTGGCACAAAAATAGACTATCCGGGAGATTCCCATGACCTTTGAATGGTGGTTCGCCTACTTACTGACATCGATCATTTTAAGCCTCTCGCCAGGCTCTGGCGCAATCAACACCATGACCACTTCGCTCAACCACGGTTATCGCGGCGCGGTGGCGTCTATTGCAGGGCTTCAGACCGGACTGGCGATTCATATTGTGCTGGTTGGCGTGGGTTTGGGGACACTATTTTCCCGCTCGGTTATTGCTTTTGAAGTGTTGAAGTGGGCAGGCGCGGCTTACCTGATTTGGCTGGGAATACAGCAGTGGCGCGCCGCTGGTGCAATTGATCTTAAATCGCTGACGCCTACCCAATCGCGCCGCCACCTGTTCCAGCGGTCAGTGTTTGTGAATCTTACTAATCCCAAAAGTATTGTGTTTCTGGCGGCGCTATTTCCGCAATTCATCATGCCGCAGCAACCGCAACTGATGCAGTATATTGTGCTCGGCGTCACCACTATTGTGGTCGATATTATTGTGATGATCGGTTACGCCACCCTCGCCCAACGAATCGCTCTCTGGATTAAAGGGCCGAAGCAGATGAAGGCGCTGAATAAGATATTCGGCTCGCTATTTATGCTGGTGGGGGCGCTGTTGGCATCGGCAAGACATGCCTGAAAATAATGTCGGATGCGGCGTAAACGCCTTATCCGACCAACTCTGATGATGCGTCTGGCATCAACGCGAAATAATCAAATGAATGCCAAATCCGGCAAATAACGCTCCGGCAAAACCGTCGATCCACTTCGCCAGACGTTGATAACCCCTGCGCATTTGCGGTAGAGCAAACAGGCTGGCAACAACGGTAAACCACGCCAGCGTTTCGACAATAATCAGCGCGAAAATGCCCCAGCGTTCGGTGGTGCCGACGTTATCGCCGACAAACAGCGAGAACACCGAGCCAAAGTAGATAATCGCTTTCGGATTGGCGAGATTGGTCAGCAAGCCTTTCAGGAAACTGCGTCCGCTTTTCGCCAGTTCCACCTGTGGCGCAGGCGCAGAAACAGCCTCTTTTTTCAGCGCACCGCGCAGCATCTGGTAACCCATCCAGCAAAGATACAGACCACCGCCAACCATAATTAGCGTATGCAGCCAGGCCATTTTTTCGATAATCAGATGCAGGCCAAGCAGCGCGATTCCTGCCCAGACCATTACGCCGCAGGTAATGCCCAGCACGCCCATCATCGCTTCTTTACGGGAACGACTAACGGCGGTCTGAGAGACAAAAAAGAAATCGGGGCCGGGGCTCATAAGCGCCACAATGTGCACCATGGCAACGGTGAGAAATAACATCAACATACATTTGACTCGCGGGGAAAACGTTTACGGAGTGTTCATCCTGGCACTTTTTTATGCCGTTGACTACTCTTCGTCATCGCCGTCGACATGAGCGCGGATCAGCGTCATAAACGGTTTACCAAAGCGTTCCAGCTTGCGCATCCCGACACCGTTTACACTCAACATTTCGCTGGCGGTGATCGGCATTTGCTCTGCCATCTCAATCAGTGTCGCATCGTTAAACACCACATACGGCGGAACATTGCTTTCATCGGCAATCGATTTACGTAGTTTGCGTAATTTGGCGAACAGTTTGCGATCATAATTGCCGCCGAAGGATTTCTGCATCGCTTTCGGTTTGAGTGCCACAATACGCGGCACGGCGAGTTGCAAAGAGGATTCGCCACGCAGCACCGGACGCGCGGCCTCTGTCAGTTGTAGCGCAGAATGCTGGGCGATATTTTGCGTCACCAGACCGAGGTGAATCAGTTGACGGATCACGCTCACCCAGTGTTCATGACTTTTATCACGCCCCATGCCGTAAACTTTCAGTTTGTCATGGCCATAGTCGCGGATACGCTGATTATTAGCACCACGGATCACTTCCACCACATAGCCCATACCAAACCGCTGATTCACACGACCAATGGTAGAAAGCGCAATCTGCGCATCGGTTGAACCATCGTATTGTTTCGGCGGATCGAGGCAGATATCGCAGTTCCCACACGGTTCCTGACGCCCTTCGCCAAAGTAGTTCAGCAGTACCAGACGACGACAGGTTTGCGCTTCGGCAAACGCGCCCATCGCATTCAGTTTATGGCGCTCGATATCCTGTAGTTGCCCCTGCGGCTTTTCTTCCAGACAGCGGCGCAACCACGCCATATCTGCTGGATCGTAAAACAGCATCGCTTCTGCGGGCAGGCCGTCACGCCCGGCGCGACCTGTTTCCTGATAATAGGATTCAATATTGCGCGGAATATCAAAGTGCACCACGAAGCGGACGTTAGGTTTGTTGATGCCCATACCGAAGGCCACGGTAGCCACCACGATTTGCAGGTCATCACGCTGGAATTTTTCCTGCACGTCGGCACGGACATCGTTTTCCAGCCCTGCGTGATACGCCGCTGCGCTAATACCCCGACTTTGCAGGCGCGCAGCGGTGTCTTCTACTTTCGCACGGCTATTGCAGTAAATAATCCCCGACTTACCGCGTTGTTCCTGAACGTAACGCATCAGTTGATCGAGTGGTTTAAATTTCTCCATCAACATGTAGCGAATATTCGGGCGGTCAAAACTACTGATTTGGATCAGCGGATCCTTAAGCCCCAGCAGGCGCACGATATCTTGCCGCGTGGTGTCATCGGCAGTAGCGGTTAACGCCATAAACGGCAACGTCGGGAAACGCTGGCGCAACTGGCCGAGCGCGGCATATTCCGGGCGGAAATCGTGACCCCATTGGGAAATACAATGCGCTTCATCAACGGCTAATAAGACAGGATCCCAGTGCGCCAGATGCTCAAGGAAGTTATCCAGCATCAGGCGTTCCGGCGCGATATATAGCAGGCGAATTTGCCCGGTACGGCAGCCTGTCATCACTTCAAGCTGCTGCTCGCGGTTCTGCGTCGAGTTAAGGCACGCCGCCGCCACACCGTTGGCTTGCAGTTGATCCACCTGATCTTTCATCAACGAAATTAGCGGTGAAACAACGACAGTAAGACCGTTCAATAACAACGCAGGGATTTGATAGCACAGGGATTTTCCGCCGCCAGTTGGCATGACGACGAGGCAATCGCGACCGGAAAGTACGGTGTCGATAATTTCTTCCTGACCGGGGCGAAACTGTTGGTAGCCAAAGGTTTCTTGTAAAACCTGTTTAGCTCCGAACTCCAGATTCAACACTTCCGCCTGCGCCACATTCACCCCAATTGCCTGAAATAAAAACAGGCGCTATTTTCAGCGCCTGCGCAAGAAACTGCAATGCTTTTAGTTTCTGAGAGGGTAATACTGGATGCTGGATTCCAGATTTGCCAACCACTCAACCGTTCATCAAAACAAGTCGTTTAGCATAACCCCCACACCGACGCGGGTCTGGTTAAAGTTATAGTCGATGAGCGATTCGCCGTAACCGCTGTAGACTTGGGTATAAAGTCGCACATGTTTGGTGATCGGGTAACTTAAGCCTAACTCCGCACCACCGTAACCGGTGTTCCAGTTGTACTGTCCTTTCGCGCTCAATACGGCATCACCCAAGTGGTAGCCGATTTTAAGCTGGTAGTACCCCATATATTTGGTGATATCCGGGTTATCGTCTGTATTACCCACTACATACCACGGTTTGACTTCCACCAGCCAGTTGCCGTTTTCTGCCATCAGGCGGGTATAGATACGGTTCCAGCTACGGGACGTCGGGTCAGATCGCCCGTTTGAATCGTGGTTGTAGCCCATTTCCACATCGCGCAGTGTCCAGCCAGCAAAGCGGTAATCGGTAGCAAAACCGAGGAATAATTGCGGTTCGTAATTAGTTTCACGAAACGGCGATGACTCTTCGCTATTAGAAAGCTGCCACCAGGATTTCTGGGTGTAAGACGCACCCAGTACAGAGTTTGCTCCCAAAATCCCACGCCAAAGCGGAAACGCCAGACTTAACTGGAACTTTACTTCATCCTTACGCGCGTTTTCTGCCCAGTCGTAACTGGCAATCGCTTCTTTATTCAGATCGCTGGTCTGGGTATAGATGATGTAGTTGGTGTCATAAGGATAAAGGGTGAAAGGATTATCATGTTCCTGCAACATATTGGCGATAATACTACCGCGCACAACAGGCGCATCATGCACCTCTTTCACCGTTGCCTCTTGTGCATGTACCGCCAGCGGCAGCATATATACAGGCAACAACCAGCCCAGAAGAGTCCGCATCGGTCATGTTCTCCGTGACGAATTATTGATTAGATGAATATTTCTGCAGGCTATTCTACATACTTAACTCAATTGCCGTTAGTTATCCCTTCCTAAAGTAGAAACCAACAACAAAGAAGCATAAAATCAACATTTCATTAACTATTGAAGTGTAAGGATGATATGTCTGCCGTACTGACTGCTGAACAAGCCCTGAAATTAGTGGGTGAAATGTTTGTCTATCACATGCCGTTTAACCGGGCATTGGGGATGGAACTGGAGCGTTACGAAAAAGAATTTGCGCAGCTGGCCTTTAATAATCAGCCAATGATGGTCGGTAACTGGGCGCAAAGTATTTTGCACGGCGGGGTGATTGCGTCGGCGCTGGATGTCGCCGCTGGCCTGGTATGTGTAGGCAGCACTTTAACGCGTCACGAAACCATTAATGAAGATGAACTGCGCCAGCGGCTATCGCGGATGGGAACCATAGATCTTCGCGTCGATTATCTGCGTCCAGGCAGGGGTGAGCGTTTTACAGCCACTAGTAGCCTGTTACGTGCGGGTAATAAAGTCGCCGTCGCCCGTGTCGAACTGCACAATGAAGAACAGCTTTATATTGCCAGTGCTACCGCCACCTATATGGTAGGTTGAAAATCTAAAAGCAGGTAAACTGCTTAAACTGATGACAAACGCAAATTGCCTGATGCGCTACGCTTATCTGGTCTACCAGAGAAATGCAATGTATTGAATTTGCATCCTTTTGTAGGTTGGGTAAGGCATGAACAAAGCGCACTTTGTCAGCCATCTGAGCAGGTAAACTGCAATTAACAACAAAAAATGAGTTTTCCAATGGATACAAAACAAACGCGGCAGGGCGTATTACTCGCTCTTGCCGCTTATTTTATTTGGGGTATTGCACCTGCGTACTTCAAACTGATTTATTACGTACCTGCTGATGAGATCCTGACGCATCGTGTAATCTGGTCGTTTTTCTTTATGGTGGTGTTGATGAGCATCAGCCGCCAGTGGTCCTATTTAAAAACCCTGATTCAGACGCCGAAGAAAATATTTATGCTGGCAGTCTCTGCTGTGCTAATTGGTGGCAACTGGTTACTGTTTATCTGGGCAGTGAACAATCACCATATGCTGGAGGCCAGCCTTGGATACTTTATTAATCCACTGGTGAATATATTGCTGGGGATGATTTTCCTCGGCGAGCGATTCCGCCGGATGCAATGGCTGGCAGTGATTCTGGCGATTTGTGGTGTGCTGGTCCAGCTCTGGACTTTTGGTTCGCTGCCAATCATCGCGCTGGGACTGGCATTTAGTTTTGCCTTCTACGGCCTGGTGCGCAAGAAGATTGCGGTAGAAGCACAAACCGGCATGTTAATTGAAACCATGTGGTTGCTGCCCGTGGCGGCGATTTACCTGTTTGCTATTGCCGACAGCTCAACCAGCCATATGGGGCAAAACCCGATGTCGCTAAATTTACTGCTGATCGCCGCCGGTATTGTCACTACCGTACCGCTGTTGTGTTTTACCGCCGCCGCCACGCGCCTGCGTCTCTCAACGTTAGGCTTTTTCCAGTATATTGGCCCGACGCTGATGTTCCTGCTGGCTGTGACGTTTTATGGTGAAAAACCGGGTGCCGATAAGATGGTGACTTTCGCCTTTATTTGGGTGGCGCTGGCAATTTTTGTGATGGATGCAATTTATACGCAGCGTAGAACGTCCAAATAAAAAATAAATATATTCTGAAAAAATATGCCGACTCTTGCATGAGAGTGGGCATATTGCCATGCTGACAGGAGACTCACACAAGGATGTAAAATTTATGTTGCGTATATTTATCCCAACATCTAACGGTAAGATTTCCAGACGTCGTTATATATTTTCATTTATTTTAATAAATTTCATTTTTGCCTTTCTTATTATCTTTTTTAACGATGGGGACGCAGGTTTTCTTGTTATTGTCTCTACCATCGCACTCCATTATCTCGTCATCAACATGAATTGCCAACGACTCCGTGATAGTGGTTTCATATATATAAAAACTTATGTTTTTGGTACATTAGCAGTATATATCATCTCTATCATCACAATGATAGCCGAACATTTTGATTGTTCAGGCAATGGTTCGATGATTTTTTTGATTTGTTATTTTTCCACTTTCAGTATGCTAATGCTTGCACCTACTGATTCATCAAAACAATAGTTATGGAGTATTTATGAGTAAGGAATATATGAACGATGGTTCATTAAGTGAAAAATGGAAATACCGATTTAACTTTTATGATCAACATGGCTTTCCTGGATTCTGGGGGGCAACACCAGAATATAAAGCAGCATTTAAAACATTAAAAGTAAGACAACGATTAACTATTCAAATGAATTTCATTGCTTTCTTCTGTTCCTGGATCTATTTATTTGTTCTGGGATTATGGAAAAAAGCAATTATAGTTCTATTACTTGGCATTCTATCTCTATTTGTTGGTGCACTAATTGGCGTTAACATTCTGGGAATTGCCGTAGCAGCCTATGTTGCTGTTAACACGAACAAATGGTTTTATGAGAAAGAGGTAAAAGGGTTAAATACCTGGAGCCTTTGAATAACAGGTGGCTTAGCCAGACTAAGCCACCGCCTTCTTTTTACAGCCAGTTCTTGCGCTTAAAGTACAGATACGGTGCCAGGCCCGCGAGGATCATAAAGATAATCGCGCCAGGGTAGCCGAAACTCCACTTCAGTTCCGGCATAAACTCAAAGTTCATCCCGTAGCTGGAAGCGACCAGCGTCGGCGGCAGGAACACGACGGATACCACCGAGAAGATTTTGATGATGCGGTTCTGCTCGATGTTGATAAAGCCCATCGCCGCCTGCATCAGGAAGTTCACCTTCTGGAACAGGGATTCGTTATGCGGCAGCAGGGATTCGATATCTCGCAGAATTTCACGCGCCTGCTCCAGTTGCCCGCCAGGTAAACGCGCCTTGCGCACCAGGAAGTTGAGCGCGCGCTGGGTATCCATCAGACACAGGCGAACTTTCCAGCCGATATCTTCCAGTTCCGCCAGCGTGGAGAGCGCCTCGTCGTACTCATCGCCCTGATGCCCTTCCATAATCACCCGGCTCAACTGCTCCAGGTCGCTATAGATATTTTCAATTTCATCTGCCAACTGTTCGATTTTGGTTTCGAACAGATCCAGCAGCAGCTCGTAGGCGTTACCGTCAACCATTGACTGGCTACGGGCGCGCATACGATACAGACGGAATGCAGGCAGCTCACGCTCACGCAGGGTAAACAGGCGACCATCGCGGATAGTAAATGCCACAGTGGAGTTACCGGCGTGATCTTCCGCATCTTCAAAGAAGAAGAAGGAGTGAATATGCAGGCCATCATCGTCTTCAAAGAAACGCGCCGATGCTTCGATGTCTTCCAGTTCCGGGCGAGTTGCCAGGCTCTGACCAAGTTCAGATTGTACGCGCAGTCGCTCGTCGTCATCCGGTTCGACAAGATCAATCCATACTGCATCTACAAGGGGTTGTGACTCTTCGACTTCCAGCCGGGTCAGTCGGTTATTTTCCAGTTGAAATGCGCTCAGCATGACCGGGACTCCCAATGCTTAAAATATCGGACAGTTCGGTGGGCACACAGAAACAAATTGGGTTTCAGACCATTAAACAGCCTGACTCAGCGCGACGGGAAAAATTGAGGTCGCTGACAACCGCTAAGGCTATCAGCAAAAAGGGATAGCCTTAGGAGTTGATCCTGGATGACAGGATAATGAGCCAGTATCTACTGGGTGTGTCCAAGGCGAATGTCCTCTTAGAGTGATCGTGCGCGCATGTTACGCCAGCAAAATTTTGCCGTCAACACGCAACGGAACACCACAGAACAATAGTTGAACTTCGCGCTTTTTGGTACTCGTCAAGGTCGTTAACAGGATAAAAAAATCACACATCCAGGACCTATAATGGCGCATCGGCTACTCATTGGTAAAGGAATGATCACCTTGAATCTCAGACGGATTTTACCCGCCCTCGTCTTACTCCCCTTATTTGCTGTTGCCGCTGATGACTGCGTACTCTCTGATCCGACGCTGACCGTGCAGGCGTATACCGTTAATCCTCAAACCGAACGGGTGAAAATGTACTGGCAAAAAGCCAATGGCGAAGCGTGGGGAACGTTACATTCGCTGCTGGCTGATGTTAATAGTCAGGATCAGGTTCAGATGGTGATGAACGGCGGCATCTATGATGAAAGCTATGCGCCGCTTGGTTTGTACATCGAAAACGGTCAGCAGAAGGTGGCGCTAAATCTCGCCTCAGGGGAAGGGAACTTCTTTATCCATCCTGGCGGCGTGTTTTATGTCGCGGGAGATAAATTCGGCATCGTTCTTCGGGATGAATTTAAAGCAAGTAAAGAAATTCAGTTTGCGGTGCAGTCAGGGCCAATGTTGTTAGAAAACGGGGTCATAAATACACGTATTCATCCGAATGTTGCCTCGCGCAAAATTCGTAATGGAGTAGGGATTAATAAACAAGGGAACGCCGTGTTTTTACTTAGCCAGCAGGCGACAAATTTTTATGATTTTGCCTGCTATGCCAAAGCGAAACTGGACGTAGAGCAGCTGCTTTATCTTGATGGCACGATTTCACATATGTATATGAAAGGCGGGGCAATCCCGTGGCAACGCTATCCTTTTGTCACCATGATTTCCGTCGAGCGGAAAGGTTAGAATGATAGTTTTGTGTCAGATACTTAATATGGTGCTGATGCCGGATGCGGCGTAAACGCCTTATCCGGCCTACCGGGTGCAATTCTCGTAGGCCGGATAAGGTGCGCAGCACCGCATCCGGCAACGTGATCGTAAATTACACCGTCTCCAGCCGGGCGTAAGCTGCCACCAGCCATTTGATTCCCTGGCCCTGGAATGCCACCTGCAAACGGCTATGTTCGCCGCTGCCTTCCATATTGACGATAGTGCCTTCACCAAACTTAGCGTGGCGCACGCGCTGGCCGAGTTTGTAGCCGCTGTCGTTCTCGACCATCGGCGTACCCATACGCTGATGGCTGACCGGGCGGCTTACCGTGGCGCGCAGGCGCACCTCTTCCACACACTCTTCCGGTAGCTCGCCGATAAAGCGCGACGGGCGATGGTAAACCTCTTTGCCATACAGACGGCGGGTTTCCGCGTAGGTCAGCGTCAGTTTCTGCATCGCGCGGGTTACCCCAACGTAGGCCAGACGGCGTTCTTCTTCCAGACGCCCGCCTTCATCCAGCGACATCTGGCTTGGGAACATGCCCTCTTCCATACCGACAATAAACACCTGCGGGAACTCCAGGCCTTTCGCCGAGTGTAGCGTCATCAACTGCACCGCATCCTGCCAGGTATCCGCCTGCCCTTCGCCCGCTTCCAGCGCCGCATGGGAGAGGAATGCCTGCAGCGGCATTAAATCTTCGTCTTCTTCGTTGTAGCTGAACTGGCGCGTTGCCGTCACCAGTTCCTCTAAGTTTTCGATACGCGTCTGGCCTTTTTCGCCTTTCTCCTGCTCGTACATGGTGCGCAGGCCGGAGTCTTTAATTACCCGGTCAGTCTGTACATGCAGCGGCATATCGGCGGTTTCTTGCGCTAAGGCGTCGATCAGTTCCATAAACCGCTGTAAGGCGCTGGCAGCACGTCCGGCGAGGGCTTTTTCCTGCAACAGTTCACGACATGCCTGCCAGAGTGTTAACTGGCGATCGCGCGATGTCTGACGTACCACGTCCAGCGTCCGGTCACCAATACCCCGCGTTGGCGTATTCACCACACGCTCAAAGGCCGCGTCGTCGTTACGGTTGGCAATCAGGCGCAGATACGAGAGCGCATCTTTGATTTCCTGGCGTTCGAAGAAGCGCATCCCGCCGTAAATACGGTACGGCATACTCGCCTGTAATAAGGCCTCTTCCAGCACGCGCGACTGGGCGTTGCTGCGGTAGAGAATGGCGCACTCGGCAAGCGCCCCGCCGTTATCCTGCCAGGTTTTGATGCGGTTAACCACGAAACGCGCTTCGTCGAGTTCGTTAAAGGCGCAATAGAGGGAAATCGGCTCACCGTCCGCGCCATCGGTCCACAGTTTTTTACCCAGACGCCCGTTATTGTTTTCAATCAGGGCGTTGGCGGCGCTCAAAATGTTGCTGGTAGAGCGATAATTCTGCTCCAGACGGATAGTTTCGGCACCGGGGAAATCGTTGAGGAAACGCTGAATATTCTCGACCTGCGCCCCGCGCCAGCCATAGATTGACTGGTCGTCATCACCAACAATCATCACTTTGCCGGTATCGCCCGCCAGCAGGCGAATCCACGCGTACTGAATGTTGTTGGTATCCTGGAATTCGTCCACCAGAATGTTGGTGAAACGTTCGCGATAGTGCTGAAGGATATGTGGCTTGTTAAGCCACAACTCATGCGCGCGTAGCAATAGTTCGGCGAAGTCCACCAGGCCTGCGCGGTCACACGCTTCCTGATACGCCTGATAAACCTTCTGCCAGGTCTGCTCCACCGGATTACCGTAGCTTTGAATATGATGCGGGCGCAGCCCTTCATCTTTCTGGCTGTTGATGTACCACATTGCCTGACGCGGCGGCCACTGCTTCTCATCGAGGTTCATCGCCTTGATCAAACGCTTAAGCAGACGCAATTGGTCTTCGCTATCGAGGATCTGAAAATCCTGCGGCAGATTAGCGTCCATATGATGCGCACGTAGCAGTCGGTGCGCCAGCCCGTGGAAAGTACCGACCCACATGCCGCCCTGGCTGGTGCCCATCAGTTGCCCGATACGATGACGCATTTCCGCCGCCGCTTTGTTAGTAAACGTCACAGCCATAATCGAGTATGGCGAGCAGTTTTCCACGCTCATCAGCCAGGCGATACGATGCACCAGTACGCGCGTCTTACCACTGCCCGCGCCCGCCAGCACCAGAAGATTGCTGCGTGGCGCGGCCACCGCTTCGCGCTGTTTGTCATTAAGGCTTTCGAGCAGGTAAGAAACGTCCATTGGCACCGCCGCGTAAAAATAGGTTGGGCGGAGAAGCGCAACGCCCTCCGCCAAAAAGCTGGGTATATATACAGATTTGCTGATTATATCAGCGAGGTCAGAGATGCCAACCGGGAAATTTCCAGATGCGGGAGTAAACGGCTGTCCCAGGTTTGCATCAGGCAGCCATTTTCCGGCCTGATCCAACAGGCCTGCATTCCGCTGCGGATCGCCCCACCCACGTCGGTGGTAAGATCGTCACCTACATGTAAGATCTCGCCGATCGGCACATTGAGCTTTTCTGCCGCCAGAAAGTACATATCGCTGAACGGTTTCGAGCGCCCGTGCGGGCCAGCGCGCAGCACAAACTCAAAGTAGTCGCCCAGACCAAACAGTTCCGGCTGCGCGTTACCGTTGGTGATCGCCACCAGCGGCCATTTCTTCGCCAGCTGTTTTAAGGTGTCGTGGGTTTGCTGCGGGACGTCGATTCGGCTGCGCCATTTGGCAAAGTTGATCATCGCTGCGTGTGCGCCTGCGCTGGCTTCTTCCGCGCTCAGCCCGGCGTCAAGCATCGCTTGTTCAATCGAGCGAAAACGCCAGCGCGTCACGTCGTGATAAATCTCGGGTTCCGCTTCCCGTACCGCCTGGCGCAGACGTTGCAGATCTTCATTCTGGAAGCTGCGCAGCGCCGGATGATAATTTTGCACAAAAGTCAGCGCCTCCCGCTCGGTGCGCAAAATCACCGGACGGTTGTCGTAAAGGGTATCATCCAGGTCAAAGGTGAGCGCCGAGATGCGCCCCAAAGGCCGGTAAAAACGCATTATTTCCCCCGTTTGGCGCGTGGATGCGCCGCATCATACACCGAGGCAAGGTGTTGAAAATCAAGATGAGTATAGATTTGTGTGGTTGAGAGATTGGCATGACCCAACAGCTCTTGCACACCACGCAGATCACCACTCGACTCCAGCATATGCGTGGCGAATGAGTGACGTAATTTATGCGGGTGAACGTGATTATTCAGCCCCTGTTTTATGCCCCATTCGGCAAAGCGTTTCTGCACATTACGCGCGGAGATACGCTTGCCCAGTTTCGACAGGAAAAGCGCGTCGTCTTCGCTACCAAACAGGTCACGCAAATCAAGCCAGTGCTCAATCCACGCTACGGCGTTGCGACCAATCGGCAGGCGGCGCTCTTTGCTGCCTTTCCCCATCACCCACACTTCGCCGGACTCCAGGTCGAGGTGTTTTATATCCAGCCCCACCAGCTCGGAAAGACGCAGCCCCGCGCCGTACATCACTTCCAGCATTGCACGGTCGCGTACAGCAAGGGGATCGTTAATATCAATATCCAGCAGCCGATTCATATCATCGACATCGATATTTTTCGGCAGATGACGCGGCGCTTTCGGTGCCGAAACACCTTTCGCCGGGTTAGCTTTGAGTTCGTTCTGGCTGACCAGCCAGTCAAAAAAGCTACGTAGCGCGGAAAGCCGTAATGCGAGGCTTGCCGCGCCCAGCCCCTTACGGCGACTGCGTACAGCAAAATTGCGCACCATCGTCACATCACATTGCTGCCAGCTTTGCAGGCCGTTTTCACTGGCAAAATCAATGATCGCCTCAAGCTGGCGCTGGTAGTTAAGCAGGGTTATCGGGCTAAGCTGGCGCTCCACGCTCAGATAACGTAGGTAGCGTTCTACATCGGTGTGTAAATCGGTCATACGCGTTCAATCCAACGCTCCAGAAGCTCCGGCAACATCAGCGCAATTTCATGAAGTAACTGCGTTCCCTGCCCTTGTTGATAGTGACTGGCATCGCGACTGGTAAACAGCACGACACCCAAATCAGCATCGCTTCCCAGCATCGACATCGCCACCGACCCCACCGCTTTCGCTTCCGGCAGCACCACCAGCAGTTCCGGCCCGTTAAGCGGCCCCAGATAATGCTGTTCCTGCCCCAGACGCTGAATACGCAGCGGTTCGAAAGCCTGACGGCTTAATGCCAGATGGGTATGGTTCGACGGCGCACCTAAACGCCAGCGATCCGGAAACAGGCGCACACTCGCGCCAGCCAGGCCGAGATCGCGAGCCCAGCGGTGAAAGCGCATTAGCATATCGTCGAGGCTGCTGGCGGCAGTAAGAGTGCGCTGCAAATAGAGTAAGCGATAAAACAGGCCTTCGTTAGCGATAGCCTGTTCCATCAACAGCGCCATGTTCTCTTCCAGAACATGAATATGGTTACGCGCGCGAGCCATATGCCATTCGACGAGTGAAACGGTGCCACGTACCGGATGCGGCACACGAATTGACTCTACTGCGTGCGCATTGCGGATAAAAAACTCAGGATTTTTAATCAGATAATCGACAACCGCCCGGTCATCAAGCTCCGTGAGTGTTTCCTGTAGTTCTTCCCCTGGTTGCTTCATAGATGAATAAATCCGTCGTAAACATGTACTGCCGGACCCGTCATATATAACGGATGACCCGGACCTTTCCAGGCAATATCAAGGCGACCGCCAGGGAGTTCCACACGAACTTCTTCGGCCAGCAAACCTTGCTGAATCCCTACCGCTACCGCCGCACACGCGCCGCTGCCGCAGGCCTGGGTTTCTCCTGCACCACGTTCATAGACACGTAAACGAATATGCTCGCGCTTAACCACTTGCATAAAACCGATGTTGGCACGTTCCGGGAAACGTTCGTGGCTTTCCAGAACAGGCCCCAGTGTTTCTACCGCCGCAGTATCGACATCATCGACCTGAATCACGCAGTGCGGATTTCCCATCGACACCACGCCGCACAAGATTGTCTGCTCGGCGGCGCGCATGATATAGGTCTTTTCCGCTTTGTTGGCGCGAAATGGCACGGCGGAAGGTTCGAAATTTGGTTCCCCCATATTTACCCGTACCAGATCGTCATCAGTGACGGTCAGTACCATCCGACCATTGGCAGTGCTGACGCGAATATCGCGCTTATTGGTCAGCCCTTTCAGGCGTACAAAGCGGGCAAAGCAGCGTGCACCGTTGCCACACTGCGCCACTTCACTACCGTCAGCATTGAAAATGCGATAGTGGAAATCCAGTTCTGGATCGTACGGCGGCTCGACCACCAGTAGCTGATCAAAACCCACACCCAGGTGCCGATCCGCCAGGCGACGAATCAGATCCGGTGAAAAAAAGACATTCTGCGTTACCGCGTCGACGACCATAAAATCGTTGCCAAGGCCATGCATTTTCGAGAACTGCATCATTTACTCCAATCACGCGGGTACAGAAACTGACTTTTAGTAATTCACCTGAGATGGGCCATCGCCAGTGGCGCGGTCGTTTTTATCCGGCAACGTGGATTGTGTTTGCGTATCTACCGGTTTAGTCGGCGGTGGCGCATTTTTATCTGCGGGCGGGAAATAGAGCGGACCTTTCAAACCGCAGCCCGTCAGGCTGAAAAGAGTAAGTAATACAGTGAGTGCTTTAAACACGTTTTTCATTATGGATTGCCTGTAAAGTTCATCGCTTTCTGCTTTCTATCATCGCAGGAGAAGACGTAAAAGCAAGCGTTTAGCGACTCTTTATGAAGTCTGAAAAGTGAGGAATTGCTGCGAGTATAACGCTTACAAGAGAGGATTTATGTTTTGCTGGTAGTTTCGTGATCGGCACCTCGCGCCAGGATGGCTTTATGCACTATCGCAATGTTTATACCTGGACCGATACAGAGGTAAGGGTTACACCCTCCCCCTGCCCGGCGAAAACACACGTCAGAGAGGAAGATGTGCGTGAAATTCAAAACAGAGACATTATTATTCCGATGACGGAGGAATCATGCCGGAACGCAGCAGCAGACGGGCAAACTTTGATGCCCTGACGCCAGGCCGCTATACTGCCGCCATCACGTAAAAACAGGATACAACAATGAACGACAGTGAATTTCATCGCCTGGCTGACCAACTGTGGCTAACCATTGAAGAACACCTGGACGACTGGGATGGCGACAGCGATATCGACTGCGAAATCAACGGCGGCGTACTGACCATTACCTTTGAAAACGGCAGCAAAATCATTATCAACCGCCAGGAACCGCTGCACCAGGTATGGCTGGCAACCAAACAGGGCGGCTACCACTTTGATCTGAAAGGCGACGAATGGATTTGCGATCGCAGTGGCGAAACCTTCTGGGATTTGCTGGAACAGGCGGCGACGCAGCAGGCGGGAGAGAGGGTGAGCTTCCGTTAAGGTTTCATGCCGGATAAGCCTCGCTTTCCGGCATACCCATCACGAAAAATACTGCTGTAACAGCGGCGTGTCATTATCCTGATTGGCTGGCGGCATGTTGCCGATAGATTTGGTACGGAACGGAATGACCTGTTCGCGACCATCGACCTTCACAATCTGATAGAACTGCGGCAGGTTGAAGTTGATGAAACTGGAGCCGTAAGTGAAACGGTCGTGCGATGACGAGTAGAAACGGCTGACGTCACGCACCAGCTCCTCTTTGCTACCTTCGCAGTGGTGATACACCTCAACCCGATTGCTTTCATCGAGAATATAGATATTAAAGCCGTTCTCATCGTGCGTTTCTTCGAAGAAGAACTGGATGATCCCTTCGCTGGCAAAGCCATCCACTACTGCCGGTAATTTGACGTGATTGGTCTCAACCTGCACTGACAAACCATGCAGTTTGTTATGCGAGATCGCGCCATAAAACTCGATAGCATTTTCCAGTTTCTGCACAGACACATTCAGGCGTTCGAAGAACAAGCCCCAGGTTTGACCAGAAACGCGCAGCGCCTTGAAGCGCCCGGTTTCCTGGCGAGTGCTGGAAAGACGCAGTTCGATACACTCAGAAACCAGTTGTTGCACGCGAGTACGGATTAATCCGCGCAGATGCTGACTGTAGCAGAAGACTTCTACGCTATCAGGCGGCGCGGCGTCCTGATGCATTTTGCCAAGAATCGTTTTCAGGGCTTCAATCATCGACTGCTCGCCGTTGAAATGTAGCGTACGCACTTCATTCCACGAGTTGCGATACAACAGATCAACACTACCCACCAGGCATTTTTGTTCTTCGCCAAAGCTGAAGACATCCAGCTTACGGAAATCGAAATGTACTACCTGATTACGAAACGCTGTCGTCGGGTCATATTCCAGGTTGACGATAATCGCCAGATGGCGGATCTCACAAGGACTGTAGAGCGCCTTCGGCGTCGGCGCAGGTAAGCGCAACGGGAAATGGTGCGACACATCAGCCACCATCTCTTGCAACTTAGGCAGATCGACAATGCCGTTGCCTTTAATAAACAAATGCGTTCGTGATGTCAGCAAGCCATTAAACCACGCCCAGGCCACCAGCTTATTCAGATAGCGGTTATATTCCAGCGGCTGATGGCTGATGATCGACTCGATTGTCGGCGCACGATTATACAGATACCAGCCAGAACGATTAGCGCGGCCCGGCGGTACATAAATAAAGGTCAGGTTTGGCTCGGAAAGATCCGGTGAAATCTGCGGGTTTACCAGCGTCACTTTCCCCGGTAATGCTTCAAACGCAGCGTACAGTTTACGCGTCAGCACGCCGATATCCTGCGGGCTGGCGGAAACGCTAAGATTATTGCGACGGGCAAAGCGGATCAGATTACGGTAGCTCTGCATCATTGCATCAAGCAACTCGTTGTGTGCTTCACGCACCTGATCAATCTTCCAGTTGGCGCGATTATCGAGCATCGCCAGACGGGCTTCGTCCCATCCCCACTCTTTTACCAGTTGGCTTAAGACTTCCCGACGCCAGCCTACGCAAGCGCGCTCGCGGCTGAGTTTTTCGCACACTTTTAAATAGAAGCAGCGGCGCACTAAATCCAGACGGGTGAAATCTTCAATTGCCGTCAAATATTCAGTAACGCGTTCCAGCATCATGCAGTACGGATCGAGACCAAATGACACTATCTCGCCGTCGTGCAAACGCTGTTTGATATCTTTCGCCAGCAGGCGTGGGTCTGGATATTCCCAGGAATAAGCTTCCAGCAACAGTGTTTTCAGCACCGCTTTGTACGGAGAATCGATACTTTTGTAGAGTTGCCAAAGGCTGGCACCAAAGTACTCTTCAGCGGAAAGCGAGCTTAAGCCACCGAGATCCAGCCATTCATTTGGCGTTAATACACCCTGCGCGTAGAGCGTCATTACGTAGTCATCGTAATGCTCCTCTTCGTCGCACGGCACCATATTCCACAGAATACGCTTACCGGCGAGACGCACGGCGGTACGATAAAATTCGTCAAGCAGCAGTATATGCTGGGTAGAGCCACAATCTTCCCCCCCCAGACTGCCACTTTCATTATGGCGGAAACGGTTTTCATCAATCAGGAAGAAGCTGACTTCCACGCCCAGCGAGGCGGCCCAGCTTTCCAGCAGACTGCATTTACGTTGTAGTAACTGGCGCTCTTCGCTATCGAGCCAGGATTGATGGCAGACCCAGATATCCAGATCGGAGGAACAGCTTTGCCCTATAGACGAGGTGCTGCCCATGGTGTATACGCCAGTAATCGGAAGCTCGCCTTTTGGCGGGTCCTGTACTGACATTCCACGATACAGTTCCAGTTCGTTCAGGTAGTGGCGTTGGGTTTCATCAGGCGTGTAAAGGCAAATGCCCCTGGGAACATTACCATCAAGGTAACCCGGCATTAGCGGATGGTGATAGTGCAACAATGTCGGCAGCAGACTGTAGACCTGTTGGAATGCAGGCCCCATAGCAGCAAGCGCGCGATCCACGCGCAATTGATTTATGGCATCCAGTCTCTGTTTCAGAGTCTCAATATAGAGGTACAAGACGTATCGCCTGATTTGCTACCCGTCATGTCTGTGATTCCGCCAACATCAACGGAAACACGCGGCATTCGGGATATTTCGTATGTCAAAGGTAACCGTACCACTTTCCGCGCCTGGTTTTTTTAGTTTCACGACGAAAAAATGGTCTAAAACGTGATCAATTTAACACCTTGCCGGTTGACCGTAAAGAAAGATGCGCTACATACAAGTGTAGCACCGTTTATTCTCTGTAAATTCCTTATTACGACGGCTTGAAGCGCCTGTCAGGAACCACCGCCTGGCTATATTTTACGTTTTACACAGGCATCGACGTTTCACCACAACACTGACATCGCTCCGGCAAGGATGTTAGGATGGACCATGGATGATAATGACGGTAACAAGCATGTTAGACAATGTTTTAAGAATTGCCACACGCCAAAGCCCACTTGCACTCTGGCAGGCACATTATGTCAAAGACAAGTTGATGGCGAGCCATCCAGGGCTGGTGGTTGAACTGGTGCCGATGGTGACGCGCGGCGATGTGATTCTTGATACGCCGCTGGCGAAGGTTGGCGGAAAAGGCTTATTTGTGAAAGAGCTGGAGGTCGCGCTCCTGGAAAACCGTGCCGATATCGCCGTGCATTCAATGAAAGATGTGCCGGTTGAATTTCCGCAAGGTCTGGGGCTGGTCACCATTTGCGAGCGCGAAGATCCTCGCGATGCCTTTGTTTCCAATAACTATGACAGTCTGGATGCGTTACCCGCAGGCAGCATCGTCGGTACTTCCAGCTTACGCCGCCAGTGCCAACTGGCTGAACGCCGTCCGGATCTCATTATCCGTTCTCTGCGCGGCAATGTCGGTACTCGTCTGAGTAAACTGGATAATGGCGAATACGATGCCATTATTCTTGCTGTGGCTGGCTTAAAACGTTTAGGGCTGGAGTCTCGCATTCGTGCTGCGCTGCCGCCTGAAGTTTCTCTTCCAGCAGTAGGACAAGGTGCAGTAGGCATTGAATGCCGCCTGGATGATTCGCGCACCCGCGAGGTACTCACCGCGCTGAATCACCACGAAACGGCGCTGCGCGTCACCGCCGAACGTGCCATGAATACCCGCCTCGAAGGCGGTTGTCAGGTGCCGATTGGTAGCTATGCCGAACTTATCAATGGCGAAATCTGGCTGCGTGCGCTGGTTGGCGCACCGGACGGTTCGCAGATTATTCGCGGTGAGCGCCGTGGCTCGCCGCAGGCTGCCGAGCAAATGGGCATTTCGCTGGCGGAAGAGCTACTGAATAACGGCGCGCGCGAGATCCTCGCCGAAGTTTACAGCGGAGATGCGCCAGCATGAGTATCCTGGTCACCCGCCCATCTCCCGCAGGAGAAGAGTTAGTGAGCCGTCTGCGCGCACTGGGACAGGTGGCCTGGCATTTTCCGCTGATTGAGTTTTCTCCGGGTCGGCAACTGCCACAACTTGCCGACCAGCTGGCGGCACTGAGCGAAGGAGATCTACTATTTGCCCTTTCGCAACATGCCGTTGCTTTTGCACAGTCGCAACTGCATCAGCAAGGTCTCCAGTGGCCCGCCCTACCCGCTTATTTCGCCATTGGTCGCACTACCGCACTGGCGCTGCATACCGTGAGCGGACACGAAGTTCGTTATCCGCAGGATCGGGAAATCAGCGAAGTCTTGCTACAATTACCTGAATTACAAAATATTGCAGGCAAACGTGCGCTAATTTTACGTGGCAACGGCGGTCGTGAGCTGATCGGGGACACCCTGACGGCACGCGGTGCTGAAGTCATTTTTTGCGAATGTTATCAACGATGCGCCATTCATTACGATGGTGCAGAAGAAGCGATGCGCTGGCAAACTCGCGAAGTGACAACGATCGTTGTTACCAGCGGTGAAATGCTGCAACAGCTCTGGTCGCTGATTCCACGATGGTATCGTGAGCACTGGTTACTACGCTGTCGACTACTGGTCGTCAGCGAGCGTCTGGCGAAACTCGCCCGGGAACTGGGCTGGCAAGATATTAAGGTCGCCGATAACGCAGACAACGATGCGCTTTTACGGGCATTACAATAACTCTCATAACAGGAAGCCATAATGACGGAACAAGAAAAAACCTCCGCCGTGGTTGAAGAGACCAGGGAGGTCGTGGACACCACGCCACAATCTGTCACAGTAGAAAAAAAGAGTAATAACAGTACTGCTCTGATTTTAAGTGCGGTGGCTATCGCTATTGCTCTGGCTGCAGGTGTCGGTTTGTATGGCTGGGGTAAACAACAGGCCGTCAATCAGACGACCACCAGTGATGTTCTGGCTAACCAACTCGCGGCTCTGCAAAAAGCCCAGGAGAGCCAAAAAGCCGAGCTGGAAAGCATCATCAAGCAACAGGCTACACAGCTAGAGCAGGCAAATCGTCAGCAGGAAACGCTGGCCAAACAGCTGGATGAAGTTCAACAAAAGGTCGCCACTATCTCAGGTAGTGATGCCAAGACCTGGCTGCTGGCGCAGGCTGATTTCCTTGTGAAGCTCGCCGGACGTAAGTTGTGGAGCGATCAGGACGTCACTACCGCTGCGGCATTGCTGAAAAGCGCAGACGCCAGCCTGGCGGATATGAATGACCCAAGTCTTATTACCGTTCGCCGGGCAATTACCGATGATATCGCCAGCCTTTCTGCGGTCTCGCAGGTAGATTATGACGGCATCATCCTCAAGCTGAATCAGCTTTCTAATCAGGTTGATAACCTGCGTCTGGCCGATAATGATAGCGACGGTTCGCCGATGGATTCCGATGGTGAAGAGCTTTCCAGCTCCATCAGCGAATGGCGCATCAATCTGCAAAAAAGCTGGCAGAACTTTATGGACAACTTCATTACGATTCGCCGTCGTGATGACACCGCCGTACCGCTGTTAGCACCGAATCAGGATATCTATCTGCGCGAAAATATTCGCTCTCGCCTGCTGGTCGCGGCACAAGCTGTACCACGTCATCAGCAAGAGACTTACCGCCAGGCGCTGGAGAACGTCTCCACCTGGGTACGTGCTTACTACGATACTGACGATGCCACCACCAAAGCGTTCCTCGACGAGGTGGATCAGTTAAGTCAGCAAAATATCTCGATGGATCTCCCGGAAACCCTGCAAAGCCAGGCAATGCTGGAAAAACTGATGCAGACTCGCGTGCGCAATCTGCTGGCGCAACCAGTAACACCAGTAGCGGAGGCTGCACCTGCACCGCAAGCTGATACACCGGCAGCCGCGCCGCAAGGAGAATAACCATGCTAAAAGTGTTATTGCTCTTTGTGTTGCTGATTGCAGGCATCGTCGTTGGCCCAATGATTGCCGGACATCAGGGTTACGTACTGATCCAGACGGATAACTACAATATCGAAACCAGCGTCACGGGACTGGCAATCATTTTGATTCTGGCTATGGTGGTGCTGTTTGCTATCGAATGGTTACTGCGACGGATTTTCCGCACAGGCGCGCACACTCGCGGTTGGTTTGTCGGGCGTAAACGTCGCCGCGCGCGTAAACAGACCGAACAGGCGCTGCTGAAACTGGCGGAAGGTGATTATCAGCAAGTCGAAAAGCTGATGGCGAAAAATGCCGATCATGCTGAGCAACCCGTAGTGAACTATTTGCTGGCTGCCGAAGCCGCGCAACAGCGTGGTGATGAATCGCGCGCCAATCAGCATCTGGAACGCGCGGCGGAACTGGCGGGCAATGATACCATTCCGGTAGAAATCGCCCGCGTTCGCCTGCAACTGGCGCGTAATGAAAACCATGCAGCACGCCACGGCGTGGATAAGTTGTTGGAAGTAACGCCACGCCATCCAGAAGTATTACGTCTGGCTGAACAGGCTTATATCCGCACGGGCGCATGGAGTTCGCTACTGGACATCATCCCATCAATGGCGAAAGCCCACGTTAGCGATGAAGAACACCGCGCCGCACTGGAACAACAGGCATGGATTGGTCTGATGGATCAGGCGCGGGCTGATGACGGTAGTGAAGGCTTGCGTAACTGGTGGAAAAATCAAAGCCGGAAAACGCGTCATCAGGTGGCGTTGCAGGTGGCAATGGCGGAACATCTTATTGAGTGTGATGACCATGACACCGCCCAGCAAATTATCATCGACGGCCTGAAACACCAGTATGACGATCGTTTGCTGCTGCCGATCCCACGCCTGAAAACCAACAATCCAGAACAATTGGAAAAAGTGCTGCGCCAACAGATCAAAAACGTGGGCGATCGCCCGCTGTTATGGAGCACATTGGGTCAGTCGCTGATGAAACATGGCGAATGGCAGGAAGCATCCCTCGCCTTCCGTGCGGCGCTGAAACAACGCCCGGACGCCTATGATTATGCATGGCTTGCCGACGTGCTGGACAGACTGCACAAGCCGGAAGAAGCCGCAGCGATGCGCCGCGACGGTTTAATGCTGACCTTACAGAACAACCCGCCGCAATAGTTCTCTCTCACCCGGAGGCAAGCACCTCCGGGGGCTTTCTGATACATAAAAAAACGCCTGCTCTTATTACGGAGCAGGCGTTAAAACAGGTCTGTATGACAACAAGTGGGTGCTTCACTCAACGTTGTGTCCATGGTGTCTGATGAGGCAAAAGCGACATCTGTCAGTGGACGATAAGCACCGTAAACGGCTCTGCGTCATTCCTAAGTTTATGAGGCACTAAGGCGAACATAAGAGATGGAATGAGCATCTACCCAATTATTATGCCACACTGACCCTGGAAATAACATCCTTTAATACTTGTTATGAGACAATTCTGTACCCTGTTTTCATGCACTTGCAATAATTACATTGGTGAATGTTATCTCAAATCTGGCAGCCGCGATTATATATTTCATGAATAATTAAAGTCGTTAAATAGGCAATATAAATATTAATTGAATTCAAAATAAAAACAGCATAAATAATCAATAATATATAATAAACCAGCCTTACATATCCGCCACGCTGGAGGTAGGATTGAAAATGCTCTCCTGATATTCATATACATTCCCACAGTATATAAATAATATATTTCCATAAATTATTTATATAACTATTTTATCAGGGAGAAGGATCTCAATTATCAATGCTTAATTACGTCGTCGTTTTGATGACAGGAAACCGGAGCATTTCACATGGAAATTTCGTTTTCACCCAAACGTCTTGTTATTGCTGTTGCCACTGCTATTCCCTTTATGGTCAGTGCAGCAGATACCCCGTCAACTGCCACCGCGCGCGAGGGTTTTTCTGGTTACGATCACCCAAATCAATATCTGGTTAAACCAGCAACCCAAATTGCCGATAATATGATGCCGGTAATGCAGCACCCGGCGCAGGATAAAGAAACCCAGCAGAAACTGGCGGAACTTGAGAAAAAAACCGGCAAGAAACCGAACGTGGTTGTTTTCTTGCTGGACGATGTAGGCTGGATGGACGTTGGCTTTAACGGCGGCGGCGTGGCAGTAGGTAACCCAACGCCAGATATTGACGCCGTTGCCAGCCAGGGGCTGATTTTAACGTCTGCTTATTCACAACCCAGTTCTTCACCAACCCGCGCAACGATTCTCACTGGACAGTATTCCATCCACCACGGCATTTTGATGCCGCCGATGTACGGACAACCTGGCGGTCTGCAAGGGTTAACGACACTACCGCAACTGCTGCATGATCAAGGCTATGTCACCCAGGCCATCGGGAAATGGCACATGGGGGAAAACAAAGAGTCGCAGCCACAGAACGTCGGCTTTGATGATTTCCGTGGCTTCAACTCAGTGTCCGATATGTATACCGAATGGCGTGATGTTCACGTAAACCCGGAAGTCGCCCTGAGCCCGGATCGTTCTGAATACATCAAAAAACTGCCGTTCAGTAAAGATGACGTTCATGCGGTGCGCGGCGGTGAACAGGAAGCCATTGCCGACATTACGCCGAAATATATGGAAGATCTGGATCAGCGTTGGATGGAATATGGCGTTAAGTTCCTCGACAAAATGGCGAAAAGCGACAAACCTTTCTTCCTCTATTACGGTACTCGCGGCTGTCACTTTGATAACTACCCGAACGCAAAATATGCGGGAAGTTCTCCGGCGCGCACCTCTTACGGCGACTGTATGGTTGAGATGAACGATGTGTTCGCCAACCTGTATAAAGCACTGGAGAAAAACGGTCAGCTCGATAACACGCTGATTGTCTTTACCTCCGATAACGGCCCGGAAGCCGAAGTGCCGCCGCACGGTCGCACACCGTTTCGTGGCTCTAAAGGTTCGACCTGGGAAGGCGGCGTTCGCGTACCGACTTTCGTTTACTGGAAAGGGATGATCCAACCGCGTAAATCTGACGGTATTGTCGATCTGGCAGATCTCTTCCCTACCGCGCTGGATCTGGCTGGTCATCCTGGGGCGAAAGTGGCAAATTTAGTGCCGAAAACCACCTTTATCGATGGCGTGGATCAGACATCCTTCTTCCTGGGAACAAATGGTCAGTCTAACCGTAAGGCCGAGCACTACTTCCTCAACGGTAAACTCGCTGCTGTGCGTATGGATGAGTTCAAATATCATGTTCTTATTCAGCAGCCATATGCCTATACCCAGAGCGGATATCAGGGAGGATTCACCGGTACAGTAATGCAAACGGCGGGCTCTGCGGTATTTAATCTCTATACCGATCCGCAGGAAAGCGACTCCATCGGCGTGCGCCATATTCCGATGGGAGTACCGCTACAGACCGAAATGCATGCGTATATGGAGATCCTGAAAAAATATCCGCCGCGCGCGCAGATTAAATCTGATTAAGCCGGCGCTATCGCTACATCGGGCCACACTGACCTTGCCGGATGCGGCGTGAACGCCTTATCC
>NZ_AEJZ01000156.1:0-12805 GCF_000208525.1 Escherichia sp. TW14182 | reverse complement strand
CGGATAAGGCGTTCACGCCGCATCCGACAAACAATGCCAAAACTGATTACCCGGCCTTCACCATTTTACCTTTCAACAATTTCCGTACCCATAACCGATTCGGATTTAACGCCGCCAGCGTACTGGCATCCATCGGAATCGGTTCGTCGCTCATCTGCGCCGCCAGAATTTCGGCACACAGCGGGGCAGAACACAAACCACGCGAACCCAAAGCTGCAAGCATAAACAGATCGTCATAAACCGGCGCGCTTACCGCCTCATCTTTCTGTTCCGCCAGCGAGGCATATTCCGCGAGCGTTGCGTCATAATCGGGAACATTGCCCACCATTGGCAGATGATCGCGGGTGGCACAACGCACACCGCAACGAGCCTCTTTTTCACTGACATCGACTTCTGTCGCCCATTGCGCCTGTGGGAAACAATCAATCAACCGCTGGCGATTCTGCTGCTGATCATCTTCACTGTACGTCGTATCTTCACTACCGCGATGGTAACTGGCGCCGATACAATGATGCTGATTTGCCGGATTTTGCGGCGTGAGATAACCGTCATAACACAGCACCTGCTTCAGTTTCGCCAGTTCCGGTGTTGTCGGAATATGGCTAACCTGACCGGCAACTGAATACACCGGCAGAGGCGATGTTTGGCTGAAACGGCTAATTTGATGCCCGTTCGCCAGTACCACCACACTATGCGTCGCTTGCTTATCACCTGCAAAATTCAGCAACCAACAGTCATCCTTATGGGATAAGTCCTGTAACTGGTGTTGATAACGAATCTGTAAACCTTGCTGTTGCGCCAGTTCCAGCACATTACGGGTCAGTTCTGCCGGGCACAACCAGCCACCTTGCGGATATGTAATACCGCCGCAATTTGTTACTACACCTGTAACGCCTTCAACCTCATTCGCCCCGACTGCAACAGCCAGATCTGCGGGTAAATCCATCGACAGCATCTGCGCGATTTTATGCTGGCTTTTCTCATCCCAGCCTAACTGCGTGACGCCGCACCAGTCATGATCAAATTTAACGGGCAATAAATCGTAAAGCCGACGAGCAAAAGTAAACGCATTAGAGAAAAAGCGGTTCAGCGCCTCATCATGTTTGCTTAATAACGGATACAGCGCCCCCTGGCGATTGCCGGAAGCACCCAGTGCAGGGGCATCATCCGCGCAATAAAGCGTTACCTGCCAGCCGCGACGCAACAGCGCCAGAGACAATAACGCGCTGGCGATACCGCCGCCGATAACTGCGGCTTCCCGTTTGCTGCTGCCTGTACGGTTAAACCACGGCGTGGAGGAGGGGAGTGGTAATGTCTGTTCCATTACGCCGCAAAGCATTTCCCGTTTTCGCCCAAAGCCCTTACGCTTTTGCATTGTGAATCCGGCTTCCTGCAAACCGCGACGGACAAATCCGGCAGAAGTGAAGGTCGCCAGCGTGCCGCCAGGACGCGCCAGACGCGCCATGGCATTAAACAGGTTTTGCGTCCACATATCCGGGTTCTTCGCGGGCGCAAAACCGTCCAGAAACCAGGCATCCACTTTTTGATTCAGCGAATCGTCCAGTTGGCTGGTCAGTTCGTTAATGTCGCCAAACCATAAATCCAGCGTTACGCGTCCTTCATCGAGCAATAAACGATGGCAACCGGGTAAGGGTAAAGGCCACTGCGTCTGGAGTTGTTCCGCCCACGGCGCCAGTTCCGGCCAGTGTTGATGCGCTAACGCTAAATCAGCACGGGTGAGGGGAAATTTCTCAAAACTAATGAAATGCAATCGCTGCAATTGTGCCTGCGGATGCGCCTGGCGAAACTGATCAAATGCCTGCCACAGCGTCAGGAAGTTTAATCCGGTGCCGAAGCCGCTCTCGGCTACCACAAACAGAGGATGTGGATGAGCAGGAAAACGTGCCTCTAATTGGTTACCCCCCAGAAAGACATAACGCGTCTCTTCCAGTCCGTTATCGTTGGAAAAATAGACATCGTCAAAATCTCGGGAAACAGGTGTACCCTCAGCATTAAATTCGAGGTTGGCAGGTTGTATTGCGTAGTGTTTCACGTAAGTTACTCGTCTTACAGGCGGTGGCTCGATCTTAGCGATGTGTGTCAGGCTGCGCAAATTTCTCTATAAATTGTCTGATCGGACTTGTTCGGCGTACAAGTGTACGCTATTGTGCATTCGAAACTTACTCTATGTGCGACTTACAGAGGTATTGAATGAAACGTGCAGTGATTACTGGCCTGGGCATTGTTTCCAGCATCGGTAATAACCAGCAGGAAGTCCTGGCATCTCTGCGTGAAGGACGTTCAGGGATCACTTTCTCTCAGGAGCTGAAGGATTCCGGCATGCGTAGCCACGTCTGGGGCAACGTAAAACTGGATACCACTGGCCTCATTGACCGCAAAGTTGTGCGCTTTATGAGCGACGCATCCATCTATGCATTCCTTTCTATGGAGCAGGCAATTGCAGATGCTGGCCTCTCCCCGGAAGCTTACCAGAATAACCCGCGCGTTGGCCTGATTGCAGGTTCCGGCGGCGGTTCCCCGCGTTTCCAGGTGTTCGGCGCTGACGCAATGCGTGGCCCGCGCGGCCTGAAAGCGGTTGGCCCGTATGTGGTCACCAAAGCGATGGCATCTGGCGTTTCTGCCTGCCTCGCCACACCGTTTAAAATTCACGGTGTTAACTACTCCATCAGCTCCGCGTGTGCGACTTCCGCACACTGTATCGGTAACGCAGTCGAGCAGATCCAACTGGGCAAACAAGATATCGTGTTTGCTGGCGGCGGCGAAGAGCTGTGTTGGGAAATGGCGTGTGAATTCGACGCAATGGGTGCGCTGTCTACCAAATACAACGACACCCCGGAAAAAGCCTCCCGTACTTATGACGCTCATCGTGATGGTTTCGTTATCGCTGGCGGCGGTGGTATGGTCGTGGTGGAAGAGCTGGAACACGCTCTGGCACGTGGCGCCCACATCTACGCTGAAATCGTTGGCTACGGCGCAACGTCTGATGGCGCAGATATGGTTGCTCCGTCTGGTGAAGGTGCGGTTCGCTGCATGAAGATGGCGATGCACGGCGTTGATACCCCAATCGACTACCTGAACTCTCACGGTACTTCAACTCCGGTTGGCGACGTGAAAGAGCTGGCGGCTATCCGTGAAGTGTTCGGCGATAAGAGCCCGGCGATTTCTGCAACCAAAGCAATGACCGGTCACTCACTGGGCGCGGCGGGTGTGCAGGAAGCTATCTACTCTCTGCTGATGCTGGAACACGGCTTTATCGCCCCGAGCATCAACATTGAAGAGCTGGACGAACAGGCGGCGGGTCTGAACATCGTGACCGAAACAACCGATCGCGAACTGACTACCGTTATGTCTAACAGCTTCGGCTTCGGCGGCACCAACGCCACGCTGGTAATGCGTAAGCTGAAAGATTAATAGATAGAGTCGGTCGGATAAAACGCGTCAGCGTCGCATCCGACACTAACGCAAAAGGGAGCCTGATGGTTCCCTTTTTCACATCATTGACAATTGCCGCCTGTTCCAGGCAAACTTCCCGCTTTGTCGATTTCCTTCTGAAAAGACGTAAGCGTTAAATCCTGCCAACGCACCGTAACCCTGAAACCAGAGAGATGAGACGGGGAAATTCCTCGCCTTGCGCTGCATTCTGGAGTAATGCATGACTGCTGTAAGCCAAACAGAAACACGATCTTCTGCCAATTTTTCACTCTTTCGTATCGCCTTTGCGGTTTTTCTAACTTACATGACTGTAGGGTTACCGTTGCCGGTTATCCCGCTGTTTGTTCATCATGAACTGGGCTATGGCAACACCATGGTCGGGATTGCCGTCGGCATTCAGTTTCTGGCTACGGTGCTGACGCGTGGCTACGCCGGGCGGCTGGCCGATCAATATGGCGCAAAACGTTCGGCGCTTCAGGGGATGTTAGCTTGTGGTCTGGCTGGCGGCGCGCTGCTGCTGGCGGCGCTTTTACCCGTCTCTGCACCGATTAAATTTGCTCTGCTGGTCGTTGGGCGTTTAATTCTTGGTTTTGGTGAAAGTCAGTTACTGACGGGGGCTTTGACATGGGGATTAGGCATTGTCGGACCGAAACACTCCGGTAAAGTGATGTCCTGGAACGGAATGGCCATTTACGGCGCACTGGCAGTCGGTGCACCGCTTGGCTTACTGATTCATAGCCATTATGGTTTTGCCGCACTGGCGCTTACTACAATGGCATTGCCGTTACTGGCGTGGGTCTGCAATGGCACAGTACGCAAAGTACCGGCAATGACGGGAGAACGCCCATCGCTGTGGAGCGTTATCGGGCTTATCTGGAAACCAGGACTAGGTCTGGCGCTTCAGGGGGTTGGCTTTGCGGTTATCGGGACTTTTGTTTCGCTCTACTTTGCCAGCAAAGGATGGGCGATGGCGGGCTTTACGCTCACAGCCTTTGGCGGCGCCTTTGTCGTTATGCGCGTGATGTTTGGCTGGATGCCAGATCGTTTTGGCGGCGTGAAAGTGGCGATTGTCTCTCTGCTGGTGGAAACGATAGGCTTGTTGTTGCTCTGGCAGGCGCCGGCCGCGTGGGTCGCATTAGCGGGCGCGGCGTTAACCGGAGCCGGATGTTCGCTTATTTTCCCTGCGCTGGGCGTGGAGGTGGTTAAACGTGTTCCTTCCCAGGTTCGCGGTACTGCGCTCGGCGGCTATGCCGCGTTTCAGGATATCGCCCTCGGCGTTTCCGGGCCGCTGGCGGGAGTGCTGGCGACCTCGTTTGGCTACTCTTCGGTATTTCTTGCTGGGGCGATATCGGCGGTGCTGGGGATTATCGTGACGATACTGTCGTTTCGCCGGTGTTAACTCACCAGCCAAACCAACATCACAACGATGACGACGAATAATATCCACAAGCTGGGGCGCATTGACATTTTTTGTATCGTGTCAATGAATGGGGTAAAGGGATTGAACAGCGGTTGAATATTACGCGGTTCAATGCCTTTCACCCGCCGCTGATAGAGCTGGTTAAGGATATCCTCGGCCTGTGCAGAAGTCAGGGCTGAATGCGTAGAAAGGCCATACTTTTGCTCAACATAGGTCGATAATACCGTCAGCTCGCTGGCATCCAGTGGCTGTTTTAGCGCCATCTGGAGCGACTCCAGCGTCGGTGTGTGTTGCTGACTTAACGCCTGACGCGCCTGTAACCAGGTGACGAGATGGTTAAACTGTTTCGCCGGAATCAACTCGCCATCTTTCACCCCTGAAAGTTCCAGCATCGATTGCCAGATCTGTTTACTGGGTTCCCCCGTGGCTGCCGCGAGTTTTGTGACCAGTTGCTTGAGCGTATTGTGCTCTGCTGGTAATAAAGGTCGCTCGGTCGCCTGGCGCTGTTGCGGCTGTGGGATAACCATCTTCCCTTCTTGTAGCAGAGTCAGGACGGTTTTTAATTGCTCCGGTGAGAGTTGATTCAGAGGTGTCTGGCCAAAATTATGCCGGATATAATCCGTGACGGCCTGACGATTATTCCCCAGACGTAAATATTCCCCCAATTGAGCCAGAAGTTGGCGGACAGAATAACTTTTTTGCGCAGACAGCAGACGTTGCGCAAGGTTTTGTTCTGCGGCCGGGAAGTGGCGTGAAAGCAAAGGTGAATCACCCGGCAGACCGATATCGTGCTTTATATTGGCCCACAATTCCGCTCTCTGCTGTTGTGTCAGCGAAGTTATTTTGGTCATCAAACTTTCCAACGCGGTACGTTGCAAGCTGGATAAAGGTTGATTGCCTGCGCCAGACGACAGGTTATCCCCCTGCCCTGGTGGTTGCGCAGGAGGAAGGCCTGAAAGAGGTTGTATCATTATGTATCCTTATACCTGAAATCATCGCAAGTATGCCTGGCCGCGAGATTATGGCACACTTATCCGGTTAACTCTCGTTCTCATACAGGTAGCACAAACGTGAAAATCCTTGTTGATGAAAATATGCCTTATGCCCGCGAATTATTTAGCCGTCTGGGTGAGGTGAAAGCGGTTCCGGGGCGTCCAATTCCAGTCGCTGAACTGGATGATGCAGATGCGCTGATGGTGCGTTCAGTCACAAAAGTGAACGCGTCGCTGCTGGCGGGGAAACCGATAAAATTTGTTGGCACTGCCACGGCAGGGACAGACCATGTTGATGAGGCATGGTTGAAGCAGGTGGGGATTGGTTTTTCTGCGGCACCTGGCTGTAATGCGATTGCGGTAGTGGAATACGTTTTCTCGTCATTGCTGATGCTTGCCGAACGCGATGGATTTTCACTGCATGACCGTACCGTGGGGATCGTGGGCGTCGGTAATGTCGGTCGTCGATTACAGGCGCGGCTGGAGGCGTTGGGGATTAAAACTTTGCTTTGCGATCCGCCACGCGCCGATCGTGGGGATGAGGGGAATTTCCGTTCTCTTGATGAGCTGGTTCAGCACGCCGATGTTCTGACTTTCCATACACCGCTCTTTAAAGATGGGCCGTACAAAACGCTACATCTGGCGGATGAAAAACTGATCCGTAGCCTTAAACCTGGAGCGATCCTGATTAACGCCTGCCGTGGCGCAGTCGTCGATAATACCGCCCTGCTGACCTGCCTGAACGAAGGTCAGAAATTAAGCGTGGTGCTGGATGTCTGGGAAGGCGAACCGGAACTCAACGTGGAACTGTTGAAGAAAGTGGATATCGGCACGCCGCATATTGCCGGTTATACCCTGGAAGGAAAAGCGCGCGGTACTACGCAAGTGTTTGAAGCCTATAGCAAGTTTATTGGTCATGAACAACACGTTGCGCTGGATACATTGCTGCCAACGCCAGAGTTTGGTCGCATTACGCTGCATGGCTCGCTCGATCAGCCAACGCTGAAAAGGCTGGTGCATTTGGTGTATGATGTGCGCCGCGATGACGCACCGCTGCGTAAAGTCGCCGGAATACCGGGTGAGTTTGATAAACTGCGCAAAAACTACCTTGAGCGCCGTGAATGGTCGTCTCTGTATGTGATCTGTGATGACGCCAGCGCGGCGGCATTACTGTGTAAACTGGGTTTTAACGCCGTTCATCATCCGGCACGTTAATCTCTTCTTCATGCTCTCTGCTGTAATATCGGCAGGGAGTTTTGCTATTTCTGGAGTAAACCACCATGTCTGAAGGCTGGAACATTGCCGTCCTGGGCGCAACTGGCGCTGTGGGCGAAGCCCTGCTTGAAACGCTGGCTGAACGTCAGTTCCCGGTTGGGGAAATTTATGCACTGGCACGTAACGAAAGCGCAGGCGAACAACTGCGCTTTGGTGGTAAGACAATCACCGTGCAGGATGCCGCTGAATTCGACTGGACGCAGGCGCAACTGGCATTTTTTGTCGCAGGCAAAGAAGCGACCGCTGCCTGGGTTGAAGAAGCGACCAACGCGGGTTGTCTGGTGATCGACAGCAGCGGATTGTTTGCTCTCGAACCCGACGTACCGCTGGTGGTGCCGGAAGTAAACCCGTTTGTACTGACCGATTACCGCAACCGGAATGTCATCGCCGTACCGGACAGCCTGACCAGCCAGTTACTGGCGGCACTGAAACCGTTAATCGATCAAGGCGGCTTGTCTCGTATCAGCGTCACCAGCCTGATTTCTGCCTCCGCCCAGGGTAAAAAAGCGGTCGATGCGTTAGCGGGGCAGAGCGCGAAACTGCTGAACGGCATTCCGATTGATGAAGAAGATTTCTTTGGGCGTCAGCTGGCGTTCAACATGCTGCCCTTATTGCCGGATCGCGAAGGTAGCGTGCGCGAAGAACGCCGTATCGTCGATGAAGTGCGCAAAATCATGCAGGACGAAGGACTGATGATCTCGGCAAGTGTTGTTCAGGCACCGGTATTTTACGGTCATGCCCAGATGGTCAATTTTGAAGCACTGCGTCCGCTGGCGGCAGAAGAAGCGCGTGATGCGTTTGCTCAAAGCGAAGATATTGAGCTTTCTGAAGAGAATGAATTTCCAACGCAGGTGGGCGATGCTTCCGGGTCGCCGCATCTTTCTGTTGGTTGCGTGCGTAATGACTATGGTATGCCGGAGCAAATTCAGTTCTGGTCGGTGGCTGATAACGTTCGCTTTGGCGGCGCATTGATGGCAGTGAAGATCGCTGAAAAACTGGTGCAGGAGTACCTGTACTAATGTCCGACCAGCAACAACCGCCAGTTTATAAAATTGCGCTGGGCATTGAGTACGACGGCAGCAGATATTACGGCTGGCAACGGCAGAACGAAGTTCGCAGCGTGCAGGAGAAGCTGGAAAAGGCGCTCTCGCAGGTGGCGAATGAACCGATCACCGTCTTCTGCGCCGGGCGTACCGACGCAGGCGTACACGGCACCGGGCAGGTTGTGCATTTCGAAACGACCGCGCAGCGCAAAGACGCTGCGTGGACGTTGGGCGTAAATGCGAATTTACCTGGTGACATCGCCGTGCGTTGGGTTAAAGCTGTACCCGATGATTTTCATGCCCGATTTAGCGCCACGGCTCGCCGTTATCGCTACATCATCTACAATCATCGCCTGCGCCCGGCAGTGCTGAGTAAAGGGGTAACCCACTTTTACGAACCGCTGGACGCCGAACGGATGCATCGGGCTGCGCAATGCCTGCTGGGCGAGAATGATTTCACCTCGTTTCGCGCGGTGCAATGTCAGTCCCGAACGCCGTGGCGCAACGTTATGCATATCAACGTCACGCGTCACGGTCCTTATGTGGTGGTGGATATCAAAGCGAATGCCTTTGTACACCATATGGTGAGGAATATTGTAGGCAGCCTGATGGAAGTCGGTGCCCACAACCAGCCAGAGAGCTGGATAGCAGAGCTGTTGGCGGCAAAGGACAGAACGCTGGCGGCAGCAACGGCGAAAGCGGAAGGTCTATATCTGGTTGCGGTGGATTACCCTGACCGGTTTGATCTTCCAAAGCCGCCAATGGGCCCGCTATTTCTGGCGGACTAACGAGAATAATGCTCTGAACATTTCAGGCCGTAGCCAACGCAGTTACGGCCTGAAAGAGTAAGAGCAAAAGGCATAGGCAATTATGGACCTGATTTATTTCCTCATCGATTTTATCCTGCACATTGATGTGCATCTGGCGGAGCTGGTCGCAGAGTATGGCGTCTGGGTTTATGCCATCCTGTTTTTGATTTTGTTCTGTGAAACCGGTCTGGTGGTGACACCGTTTCTGCCGGGAGATTCGCTGCTGTTTGTCGCTGGAGCACTGGCTTCGCTTGAAACCAACGATCTCAATGTTCATATGATGGTCGTACTGATGTTAATTGCCGCGATTGTTGGTGATGCGGTCAACTACACCATCGGGCGATTGTTCGGCGAGAAATTATTCAGTAATCCGAACTCGAAAATTTTCCGCCGTAGCTATCTCGACAAAACGCATCAGTTTTATGAGAAACACGGTGGCAAAACCATTATTCTTGCCCGTTTTGTGCCAATCGTCAGAACGTTCGCCCCGTTCGTTGCGGGGATGGGCCACATGTCGTACCGTCATTTCGCCGCTTACAATGTGATCGGCGCGCTGTTATGGGTACTGCTTTTTACCTACGCAGGCTATTTCTTCGGTACAATCCCAATGGTTCAGGATAACCTTAAACTGCTGATCGTCGGGATTATTGTGGTTTCCATATTGCCGGGCGTCATCGAAATTATCCGTCACAAACGCGCTGCGGCACGCGCCGCAAAATAAAGTAACTCGGCGGTTCGACCACTTTTTTATCCAAAGTTTCGGGCTGTTATGTTTTAATGTGCAACATTGATGGTCTGTTGGGGGCAAAAATGGCATTATGCGTCCCCAAAGATAAAACTGGCATCGAACCAGGTTCAGACAGAAAGGTCCCTAATGAGCTGGATTGAACGAATTAAAAGCAACATTACTCCCACCCGCAAGGCAAGCATTCCTGAAGGTGTGTGGACTAAGTGTGATAGCTGCGGTCAGGTTTTATACCGTGCAGAGCTGGAACGTAATCTTGAGGTCTGTCCGAAGTGTGACCATCACATGCGTATGACGGCGCGTAATCGCCTGCATAGCCTGTTAGATGAAGGAAGCCTTGTGGAGCTGGGTAGCGAGCTTGAGCCGAAAGATGTGCTGAAGTTCCGTGACTCCAAAAAGTATAAAGATCGTCTGGCATCAGCACAGAAAGAAACCGGCGAAAAAGACGCGCTGGTCGTAATGAAAGGCACCCTGTATGGAATGCCGGTCGTTGCTGCTGCCTTCGAATTTGCCTTTATGGGCGGTTCAATGGGATCCGTAGTGGGTGCTCGTTTTGTGCGTGCCGTTGAGCAGGCGCTGGAAGACAACTGCCCGCTTATCTGCTTTTCCGCCTCTGGTGGCGCACGTATGCAAGAGGCGCTGATGTCGCTGATGCAGATGGCCAAAACCTCTGCGGCACTGGCGAAAATGCAAGAGCGCGGTCTGCCGTACATTTCCGTGCTGACCGATCCGACCATGGGCGGTGTTTCTGCAAGTTTCGCGATGCTTGGCGATCTCAATATTGCTGAACCGAAAGCGTTGATCGGCTTTGCCGGCCCGCGTGTGATTGAACAGACCGTTCGCGAAAAACTGCCGCCGGGATTCCAGCGCAGTGAGTTCCTGATCGAAAAAGGCGCGATCGACATGATCGTCCGTCGTCCGGAAATGCGCCTGAAACTGGCGAGCATTCTGGCGAAGCTGATGAATCTGCCAGCGCCAAATCCTGAAGCGCCACGTGAAGGCGAAGTGGTGCCACCAGCACCGGATCAGGAACCTGAGGCCTGATAACTGATAAGGGCAGGGCCGCTGGCTCTGCCCTTTTGCTATTATCCCCGTAATGAATCAGCGGATACCATGATTATCAAACGCACACCTCAAGCCGCGTCGCCTTTGGCTTCGTGGCTTTCTTATCTGGAAAACCTGCACAGTAAGACTATCGATCTCGGCCTTGAGCGCGTAAGCCAGGTGGCAGCGCGTCTCGGCGTTCTGAAACCAGCACCGTTTGTGTTTACCGTCGCGGGTACTAATGGCAAAGGCACAACCTGCCGCACGCTGGAATCGATACTCATGGCGGCAGGGTACAAAGTGGGTGTTTACAGTTCGCCGCATCTGGTGCGTTATACCGAGCGCGTTCGTGTGCAGGGCCAGGAATTGCCGGAATCGGCTCACACCGCCTCTTTTGCTGAGATTGAATCGGCACGCGGTGATATTTCCCTGACCTATTTTGAATACGGCACGTTGTCGGCGCTGTGGCTGTTTAAACAGGCGCAACTTGATGTGGTAATTCTGGAAGTGGGGCTGGGTGGTCGTCTGGATGCCACCAATATTGTCGATGCTGATGTGGCTGTGGTGACCAGCATTGCGCTGGATCATACCGACTGGCTGGGGCCAGATCGCGAAAGCATTGGTCGCGAGAAAGCGGGGATCTTCCGCAGTGAAAGACCGGCGATCGTTGGTGAACCTGAAATGCCGTACACCATCGCCGATGTAGCGCATGAGAAGGGCGCACTGTTGCGACGTCGAGGCGTAGAGTGGAATTATTTCGTCAGCGACCATGGCTGGTCGTTTACTGACGCAAACGGTACGCTGGAAAACCTGCCGTTACCGCTTGTCCCACAACCGAATGCCGCAACGGCGCTGGCTGCGCTGCGTGCCAGCGGTCTGGAGGTCAGTGAACAGGCAATTCGCGATGGCATTGCCAGCGCAATTTTGCCGGGACGTTTCCAGATTGTGAGCGAGTCGCCACGCGTCATTTTTGATGTCGCCCATAATCCCCATGCGGCAGAATATCTTACCGGGCGTATGAAAGCGTTACCGAAAAACGGGCGCGTACTGGCAGTAATCGGTATGCTACATGATAAAGATATTGCTGGTACATTGGCCTGGTTGAAAAGCGTGGTGGATGACTGGTATTGTGCGCCACTGGAAGGGTCGCGCGGTGCCACGGCAGAACAACTGCTTGAGCATTTGGGTAACGGCAAATCATTTGATAGCGTTGCGCAGGCATGGGATGCCGCAATGGCAGACGCTAAACCGGAAGATACCGTGCTGGTGTGTGGTTCATTCCACACGGTCGCACATGTCATGGAAGTGATTGACGCGAGGAGAAGCGGTGGCGAGTAAGTTTCAGAATCGGTTAGTTGGCACAATAGTGCTGGTGGCGCTGGGAGTGATTGTGCTGCCAGGGCTGCTGGACGGGCAGAAAAAACATTATCAGGATGAGTTCGCGGCAATCCCGCTGGTGCCTAAAGCGGGCGATCGTGATGAGCCTGATATGATGCCAGCCGCTACCCAGGCATTGCCGACACAGCCGCCGGAAGGGGCTGCAGAGGAGGTGCGTGCGGGCGATGCTGCGGCACCTTCGCTCGATCCGGCAATCATTGCAGCCAATAATACCGAGTTTGAACCGGAACCTGCACCGGTCGCTCCGCCGAAGCCGAAACCGGTGGAACCGCCTAAACCGAAAGTGGAAGCACCTGCGCCGAAGCCAGAACCGAAACCGGTCGTGGAGGAAAAAGCTGCACCGACGGGTAAAGCGTATGTTGTGCAACTGGGGGCGCTGAAAAATGCCGACAAAGTGAATGAGATTGTTGGTAAATTGCGCGGTGCGGGATACCGGGTTTATACGTCGCCGTCAACGCCAGTACAGGGTAAAATTACCCGTATTCTGGTTGGGCCGGATGCCTCGAAAGAGAAGCTGAAAGGCTCGCTGGGTGAGCTGAAGCAACTTTCTGGCTTAAGCGGCGTGGTAATGGGCTATACGCCGAATTAATACGGTTTTGCCTGATGCGACGCTGGCGCGTCTTATC
>NZ_AEJZ01000157.1:0-21087 GCF_000208525.1 Escherichia sp. TW14182 | reverse complement strand
CTGCCCCCAACCGCCCTGCGGCTGACCGCCACCGACGTTACCGCCTGCCGGTGCGCCGCCGCCCTGGCGACCACCCAGCATCTGCATGGTGCCGCCAACGTTCACCACGACTTCTGTGGTGTAGCGATCCTGGCCGGATTGGTCAGTCCATTTGCGGGTACGCAGCTGACCTTCGATATAAACCTGAGAACCTTTACGCAGATATTCGCTGGCAACTTCCGCCAGTTTGCCGAACAGCACAACACGGTGCCATTCAGTCTGCTCTTTCATCTCGCCGGTCGCTTTATCACGCCAGGATTCGGAAGTAGCCAGCGTAATGTTGGCAACTGCGCCACCATTCGGCATATAGCGTACTTCCGGGTCCTGGCCCAGATTACCAACGAGAATAACCTTATTTACGCCTCTGCTGGCCATGTCGTGTCTCCTGAAAAAAACGTTCTAATAAGTGTAAACGCGCGATTGTAGCATTACCAATAGCGGTTTTACCACGATGTGACCTCGGTTCCGGTAAACAAACATGGCCCGACATTGTTACACAGCACTCCGGGTTTTGCATTCCAATACTGTATATTCATTCAGGTCGATTTGTGTCATAATTAACCGTTTGTGATCGCCGGTAGCGCCATGCCGCCGGGCAAAAAAGTGTTTAATCCGGGAAAGGTGAATGGATAAGATCGAAGTTCGGGGCGCCCGCACCCATAATCTCAAGAATATCAACCTCGTTATCCCCCGCGACAAACTGATTGTCGTCACCGGGCTTTCGGGTTCTGGCAAATCCTCGCTCGCTTTCGACACCTTATATGCCGAAGGGCAGCGTCGTTACGTTGAATCCCTTTCCGCCTACGCGCGGCAGTTTCTGTCACTGATGGAAAAACCGGATGTCGATCATATTGAGGGGCTTTCTCCCGCCATCTCAATTGAACAGAAATCGACGTCTCATAACCCGCGTTCCACAGTGGGGACCATCACTGAAATCCACGACTATTTGCGTCTGCTGTACGCTCGCGTCGGCGAGCCGCGCTGCCCGGACCACGACGTTCCGCTGGCGGCGCAAACTGTCAGCCAGATGGTGGATAACGTGCTTTCGCAGCCGGAAGGCAAACGTCTGATGCTACTCGCGCCAATCATCAAAGAGCGCAAAGGCGAACACACTAAAACGCTGGAGAATCTGGCGAGTCAGGGTTATATCCGCGCGCGTATTGATGGCGAAGTCTGCGATCTTTCCGATCCGCCGAAACTGGAACTGCAAAAGAAACACACCATTGAAGTGGTTATCGATCGCTTCAAGGTGCGTGACGATCTTACCCAGCGTCTGGCGGAATCGTTTGAAACCGCACTGGAGCTTTCCGGCGGTACGGCGGTTGTTGCGGATATGGACGATCCCAAAGCGGAAGAACTGCTGTTCTCCGCGAACTTCGCCTGCCCGATTTGCGGCTACAGTATGCGTGAACTGGAACCACGCCTGTTCTCGTTTAACAACCCGGCGGGCGCCTGCCCGACCTGTGACGGCCTCGGCGTACAGCAATATTTCGATCCCGATCGCGTGATCCAGAACCCGGAACTGTCGCTGGCTGGCGGGGCGATCCGTGGCTGGGATCGCCGCAACTTCTATTATTTCCAGATGCTGAAATCACTGGCAGATCACTATAAGTTTGACGTCGAAGCGCCGTGGGGCAGTCTGAGCGCAAACGTGCATAAAGTGGTGCTGTACGGTTCTGGCAAAGAAAATATCGAATTTAAATACATGAACGATCGCGGCGATACCTCCATCCGCCGCCATCCGTTCGAAGGCGTGCTGCACAATATGGAGCGCCGTTATAAAGAGACGGAATCCAGCGCGGTACGTGAAGAGTTAGCTAAGTTTATCAGCAATCGTCCGTGCGCCAGTTGTGAAGGGACGCGTTTGCGCCGTGAAGCGCGCCATGTTTATGTCGAGAATACGCCGCTGCCTGCAATCTCTGACATGAGCATCGGTCATGCGATGGAGTTCTTCAACAATCTCAAACTCGCCGGACAACGCGCGAAGATTGCGGAAAAAATCCTCAAAGAGATTGGTGACCGGCTGAAATTCCTCGTTAACGTTGGGCTGAATTACCTGACACTTTCCCGCTCGGCAGAGACACTTTCCGGCGGCGAAGCCCAGCGTATCCGTCTGGCGAGCCAGATTGGCGCAGGGCTGGTTGGCGTTATGTATGTGCTGGATGAGCCGTCTATCGGCCTGCACCAGCGCGATAACGAACGTTTGCTGGGTACGCTTATCCATCTGCGCGATCTTGGTAATACCGTGATTGTGGTGGAACACGATGAAGACGCGATTCGCGCGGCTGACCACGTTATCGACATCGGTCCGGGCGCAGGTGTTCACGGTGGTGAAGTGGTCGCGGAAGGATCGCTGGAAGCGATTATGGCAGTGCCAGAGTCGTTGACCGGGCAGTACATGAGCGGTAAACGCAAGATTGAAGTGCCGAAGAAACGCGTCCCTGCGAATCCGGAAAAAGTGCTGAAACTGACAGGCGCACGCGGCAACAACCTGAAAGATGTGACGCTAACGTTGCCAGTAGGCCTGTTTACCTGCATTACAGGGGTTTCAGGTTCCGGTAAATCGACGCTGATTAACGACACGCTGTTCCCGATTGCCCAACGCCAGTTGAACGGCGCGACTATCGCCGAACCGGCACCCTACCGTGATATTCAGGGGCTGGAGCATTTCGATAAAGTCATCGATATCGACCAAAGCCCAATTGGTCGTACTCCGCGTTCCAACCCGGCAACCTATACCGGCGTGTTTACGCCTGTGCGCGAATTGTTTGCGGGCGTACCGGAATCCCGCGCGCGCGGTTATACGCCAGGACGGTTCAGCTTTAACGTCCGTGGCGGACGCTGCGAAGCCTGTCAGGGCGATGGCGTGATCAAAGTTGAAATGCACTTCCTGCCGGATATTTACGTACCGTGCGACCAGTGCAAAGGTAAACGCTATAACCGCGAAACGCTGGAGATAAAGTACAAAGGCAAAACCATCCACGAAGTGCTGGATATGACCATCGAAGAGGCGCGAGAGTTCTTTGATGCCGTACCGGCGCTGGCGCGTAAGCTGCAAACGTTGATGGACGTTGGCCTGACGTACATCCGCCTCGGGCAGTCCGCCACCACGCTTTCCGGTGGTGAAGCCCAGCGCGTGAAGCTGGCGCGTGAGCTATCAAAACGCGGCACCGGGCAGACGCTGTATATTCTCGATGAGCCGACCACCGGTCTGCACTTTGCCGATATTCAGCAACTGCTCGACGTACTGCATAAACTGCGCGATCAGGGCAACACCATTGTGGTGATTGAGCACAATCTGGACGTGATTAAAACCGCCGACTGGATTGTCGATCTTGGCCCGGAAGGCGGCAGCGGCGGCGGCGAGATCCTCGTCTCCGGTACGCCAGAAACCGTCGCGGAGTGCGAAGCTTCGCATACAGCGCGCTTCCTCAAACCAATGCTGTAATCACAAAGGCCGCTTTCTGAGCGGCCTCAGACTGATGACAAAGTCTAAAAATGTGCTCGGACAGTCCCCTCGCCCCTCCGGGGAGAGGGGGAAAACCGTGCCGCTTTTGACTTTTAAGCCAGTTTTTCAGCAATATCAGGCCGCTTTCTGAACGGTCTTTTCCTTTCAGAGTTGTACCAGCAATTTGCGTTTTTCTTCCGGCAGCAAATTCACCGCCTGCTGATACGACGCATCGACCAGATAATAGATTTGCGAATCCGGCAACGATCCGTCGAGATATACGGTACTCCAGTGCGCTTTATTCAGATGTCGGCTGGGACGTACATCGCTGTGCTGCTGACGCAGAAGATCCGCCAGTTCCGGGCTGGTTTTCAGCGAAACCGCCGGGCGATTTTCCACTTCTTTCACCATCGCAAACAGCACATCTTCCACTTTGATTTGCGTCGCTTTCCAGTCGCTGTGAACGCTCTGTTCAGCGCCAGGTTTTGCCATGCAATATTGTAGCAACTCCGATATGGTCATTTTTTACTCCCCTTGTAGTGTCGCGATGATGCGACGCGATCCGCCGTGGACACGATGTTCCCCCAGCCAGATACCCTGCCAGGTGCCGGTCTGAATACGTCCTTTATGCACTGGCAAAACAAGCGATACTCCCAGCATTGAGGATTTGATATGAGAAGGCATATCATCTGCCCCTTCATAATCATGCTCATAGTTTCCGTTATCGGGAACAGTGCGGAGGAAAAAACGCTCCATGTCCTGGCGTACCGTGGGGTCGCAATTCTCATTAAGTGTCAGAGAGGCGGAAGTGTGTTGCAGCAACAGGTGCAGTAAACCGACATTAACACGCGGCATATCTGCCAGTTGATTCAGAATTTCATCCGTTACCAGATGAAACCCGCGAGATTTGGCGCTAAGCGTGAGCGTCTTTTGATACCACATGTGCTGCTCCTTGATAAAACTCTCTTAATCAGTTTGCAGCAAGACAGCGAAAGGATAAAGGTGTGATTAAAAAAACAGCATTCGGGAGAGTGACACACTCTCCCGCACTATCAGTATTCTGAATTAACGATCACCTCTTCGCCAAAAGCACCCGCTTGTGGCAAGGGTTTGTAGGTAGAGTTGGAGGCACGCAGAATACGGATACCACGAATGCCGACATCACGCGCGGCAGTCATATCATTATCGGAATCACCATAAAACATTCGGATATTTTTATCCTGCAACCACTGCGTTTTCGTGTTTTGTCCTGGTTTATCACCCGCAAAGATTACCGGATTCATACTGCTTGCCGGAATGTGGAAATCGTCGGCTAATGTTTTCGAAACCGTTTCTGTTTTCGTTGGGCTACGACCAGTCACAAAAAAGATGGTATCGCCACGGCGGACATGTATATCAATTAGCTGACGTGCGACCTCTTTTGGAATGCTGAATTCATCCCAACCATTGTTCATCTTTTCCCAGAATGCTGGGTTTTTTAGATAATCTTCGCTTTCTGGCGAGAATATTTTCTTGCCGCGCCAGAATCCGGGGCTGGAAAACAAAACGGTATCATCGATATCAAACCCAACCGCCATCGGTGGGCGCCCGGCAAGGCTATTTTCAATTTGTGCGACCGATACCCAATGGACGGGTGCCTGTTCAGCGAGTCTGGCAACGTTAGTGCCGGGATTAAGCGGTGAAGGTGAAGAGGCTAACGCAACAGCAGAACTGTTTAGAGCGAACAATAAGCAAACGGCACTCAATGCCTGTGTGATCTTGCGCATATTTTTCCCTAAATAGTCAGTAAGTTGAAACTTTTTATTATGAAGTGTGTTGGAAAAGCCATCTGACCATAACGCCAGCAGCGAGGGAAAGGAAGGATTATCTGCGACTTTTGTGAAGAAAGGGAGAAGGATCACATGAGACCAGTCCATGTTTGTAACTATTTAATAACTTAATATATTTCCATAGTATAAAAATGTTCGGAAATGAAACGCCTATTTTATTCACGTTTATAAGAAATAAGTCTTCATCTCCTTCGTACTATTTACCTGGATAATACATAGCCCCCTTATTTATAATAGAGCAGGCGGCTTTTCAACCGCCTGCTGGTTAACCTTACATCACTGCAGCAAACGCCTTTGCAACGCGCTGCACGTTCGCAGAGTTAAGCCCGGCAACACACATACGACCGCTGGCGATCAGGTAAACGCCAAATTCCTCGCGCAGGCGATCGACCTGAGCGGCGCTTAAACCGGTATAGCTGAACATGCCGCGTTGCTTAAGCAGGTAATCAAAATTGCGCTCCGGCATCTCAGTGCTCAACACCCGCACCAGTTGCTGACGCATTGCCAGAATACGGGTACGCATTTCTTCTACTTCTGCCAACCAACTGGCTTTCAACGCCTCATCATTCAGCACCGTTGCCACTACCTGTGCACCAAAATTCGGCGGGCTGGAGTAAATACGGCGCACAGTAGCTTTCAGTTGCCCCAGCACACGGCCTGCGGCTTCGGCATCTTCACACACCACCGAAAGACCGCCGACACGTTCGCCGTACAGGGAGAAAATTTTCGAGAATGAATTACTTACCAGAGCAGGTAATCCGGCGCTGGCAATGGCGCGAATGGCGTAGGCATCCTCTTCCATACCGGCACCAAATCCTTGATAAGCGATATCGAGAAATGGGATAAGCTCGCGTGCTTTGAGAATTTCAATGACTGCGTCCCATTGGTCGTTGGTGAGATCGGCGCCCGTTGGGTTATGACAGCACGGATGCAGCAGCACAATACTGCGGGCAGGCAATGTTTTTAGCGTCGCCAACAGATCGTCAAAACGCACACCGTTGGTCACTTCATCATACCAGGGGTAAGTGCTCACTTCGAATCCAGCCCCGGCAAATATTGCTACGTGATTTTCCCAGGTTGGATCGCTGACCCACACACCTGATTCCGGGAAGTAGCGTTTCAGGAAGTCAGCCCCCACTTTCAATGCCCCTGAACCGCCAAGCGTTTGAATAGTCGCCACGCGCTGTTGTTGTAACACCGGATGATTAGCGCCAAACAGCAGTGGCGCAATAGCATGGCGATAGCTGTTAAGCCCTTCCATCGGCAGATAAAGTGAAGCGCCGTGAGGCTGCGCATTCAGGCGCGCCTCCGCTTCTTCGACGGCTTTTAATTGTGGAATAATCCCGTCTTCGTTGTAGTACAGACCGATACTCAAATTCACTTTGTCGCTGCGAGGGTCTTCTTTAAAACGCTCCATAAGCGAAAGAATCGGGTCGCCAGCGTAGGCGTCAACTTTTTGAAACACGCGATGGTTCTCCAGGTTTACGGGCAGGTGGTTAAAACACAATAAACCGGAAGATGGGGAAGATCGAGAGGATGTTTAGCAATGAGCAGCAATTAATAACGCAGCGAAGCTGATAAAAAACGCAAAACCTTCAGAGGTACGAACGACAAGAGTGTATCAATTTATTGAATTTACATAAATTTGCAGGCCGGATAAGGCTTTCACACCGCATCCGGCACAGACAATCAACTATTGCAGAACGATTAATCCACGTATTTCATCGCGACCCTTGATGTCAGGCGCGTGATAAGTTCGTAAGCACTCACTTTCGTCATTTCTGCGATACGCTCTACGGGCAGACCTTCGCCCCATAAAATGACCTGATCCCCGGCTTTATCCTGCGCCTGCGGGCCTAAATCTACGCAGATCATATCCATCGCGACTCGCCCCACAATCGGCACTTCGCGGCCGTTCACCAGCACTGGTGTACCGGACGGCGCGGCGCGCGGGTAGCCATCGCCATAGCCCATCGCCACCACGCCAAGGCGGGTATCGCGCTCGCTAATCCAGGTGCCGCCATAGCCTACCGGTTCACCTGCTTTATGCTCACGCACGGCAATCAGGCTGGAGGTCAGTGACATCACTGGCTGGCAACCGAAATCGGCACCGGTGGAACCATCTTCCAGCGGTGACACGCCATAAAGAATGATGCCCGGGCGCACCCAATCAAAATGCGACTGCGGCCATAACAAAATTCCGCCCGATGCGGCGATTGAACGCTTGCCGGGTCTGCCTTCGCAAAAGGTATTGAAGATATCGAGTTGTTTCTCAGTCGCGCCGCATTTTGGCTCATCAGCACGAGCAAAGTGGCTGACAATATTCACCGGCTGACGGACGTTTTTACATTGCGTAAGTCGTTGATAAAACGCTTCAGCTTGTTCCGGTAACACGCCCAGCCGGTGCATACCGGTGTCGAGTTTCATCCAGACGGTAACTGGCTCCTCCAGATTGGCCTCTTCCAGCGCAGCAAGCTGTTCTTCGTTATGCACGGCAGTATGCAGATGTTCAGCGGAGATCGTCGGCAGATCGTCTGCTTCAAAAAAGCCTTCCAGTAACAAAATAGGTTGCGTGATGCCCCCCGCCCTAAGCCGCAGGGCTTCTTCGAGACGGGCAACGCCAAAGGCGTCGGCATCGGGGAGCGTTCGCGCGGTCTCAATCAGACCGTGACCGTAGGCGTTCGCTTTCACCACCGCAACCAGTTTACTGGCAGGTGCCAGTTCACGCAGACGTTGCAGGTTGTGTCGCAGAGCGCGGCGGTTAATCACAACAGTTGCCGCTTGCATTTGTGTTCCTTGATAAGTGTTTGCTTTAATTACCTAATTCATAAAATAATTATTATTCGTCGTCGTACTGTGGCCCCGCGTAGTTGTCGAAACGCGACCATTGACCGTTAAAGGTCAGGCGTACCGTCCCGATTGGGCCGTTACGTTGTTTACCGATAATAATTTCTGCGATGCCTTTTAAATCACTGTTTTCGTGATAAACCTCATCACGATAGATAAACATGATCAAGTCCGCATCCTGCTCGATGGAACCGGATTCACGCAGGTCGGAGTTGACCGGGCGTTTGTCAGCACGTTGTTCCAGAGAACGGTTCAACTGAGACAGCGCCACCACCGGCACATTCAGTTCTTTCGCCAGGGCTTTTAGCGAGCGGGAGATTTCTGCAATTTCCAGCGTACGGTTGTCTGAAAGCGCCGGTACGCGCATCAATTGCAGGTAGTCGATCATGATGAGTCCGATGCCGCCGTGTTCACGGGCAATACGGCGCGCGCGGGAGCGCACTTCCGTTGGCGTCAGGCCGGAGGAGTCATCAATGTAGATATTTCGTTTTTCCAGCAAAATGCCCATCGTGCCGGAAATACGCGCCCAGTCTTCATCATCCAGTTGCCCGGTACGAATTTTGGTCTGGTCAACGCGCGACAACGACGCCAGAGAACGCATCATAATCTGTTCCGATGGCATCTCCAGCGAGAAGATAAGTACTGGTTTATCCTGCAACATCGCCGCGTTTTCGACGAGGTTCATCGCAAATGTCGTTTTACCCATCGACGGACGCGCGGCGACGATGATCAAATCCGACGGCTGCAAGCCAGCGGTTTTTTTGTTGAGATCGTCATAGCCGGTATTAACACCGGTTACACCATCGTGCGGTTGCTGGAACAGTTGCTCAATACGCGCCACCGTGGCGTCGAGCACATCGGCGATATTCTTCGGCCCTTCGTCTTTATTGGCACGACTTTCGGCAATTTTAAAGACGCGAGATTCAGCAAGGTCGAGCAAGTCTTCACTGGTGCGCCCTTGCGGATCAAAACCGGCTTCGGCAATCTCATTCGCAACTGAGATCATCTCACGGACAACGGCACGTTCGCGCACGATGTCGGCATAGGCACTGATGTTCGCTGCACTTGGCGTATTTTTTGACAGTTCCGCCAAATAAGCAAAACCACCAACGCTGTCAAGTTGCCCCTGGCGCTCCAGTGATTCGGCAAGGGTGATCAGGTCAATTGGGCTACCGCTTTCCTGCAAACGCGCCATTTCGGTAAAGATATGACGGTGCGGACGGGTGTAGAAATCATCTGCCACCACTCGCTCGGCCACATCGTCCCAGCGTTCGTTATCCAGCATTAAACCGCCCAACACCGACTGCTCCGCTTCGATCGAGTGCGGAGGCACTTTCAGCCCGGCAACTTGTGGATCGCGATCGCGGGGTTCAGCCTGCTGTTTGTTGAAGGGTTTATTTCCTGCCATAGTGAATGGAGTTACCGAGATAAAGAATGGGTCGAAACTTTACCATATGAAGCAGACCCTGACGATACGTTCTGGAGGACACATGGCAACACGAATTGAATTTCACAAGCACGGTGGCCCGGAAGTACTTCAAACCGTGGAATTTACTCCTGCCGATCCGGCAGAGAATGAAATCCAGGTCGAAAATAAAGCCATTGGCATCAATTTCATCGACACTTATATCCGCAGCGGCCTTTATCCACCGCCATCGCTACCCAGCGGATTAGGCACCGAAGCGGCTGGCATTGTGAGCAAAGTCGGCAGCGGCGTGAAACATATTAAAGCGGGCGATCGTGTGGTTTATGCGCAGTCAACGTTAGGGGCTTACAGTTCTGTGCATAACGTCAATGCCGATAAAGCGGCAATTCTGCCAGCGGCGATCTCTTTTGAGCAAGCTGCCGCGTCGTTCCTGAAAGGCTTAACGGTTTATTATCTGCTGCGCAAAACGTATGAAATCAAACCTGACGAACAGTTCCTGTTCCATGCGGCTGCTGGCGGCGTGGGCTTAATTGCCTGCCAGTGGGCAAAAGCCTTAGGAGCAAAACTTATTGGCACTGTGGGCAGCGCGCAAAAAGCGCAAAGTGCATTAAAAGCGGGTGCATGGCAGGTAATTAACTATCGCGACGAAAATCTGGTCGAGCGATTAAAAGAGATCACCGACGGCAAGAAAGTGCGCGTGGTGTACGATTCCGTAGGCAAAGATACCTGGGAACGGTCGCTGGATTGTCTGCAACGTCGCGGTTTAATGGTCAGTTTTGGTAACTCATCAGGCGCGGTGACGGGTGTGAACTTAGGCATTCTCAATCAGAAAGGCTCGCTGTATGTGACACGCCCTTCCCTGCAAGGCTATATCACCACGCGGGATGAGTTAACCGAAGCCAGTAATGAACTGTTTTCTTTGATCGCCAGCGGCGTGATTAAGGTCGATGTCGCAGAGCAACAGAAATATCCGCTGAAGGATGCGCGGCGAGCGCATGAGATTCTGGAAAGCCGGGCGACGCAGGGTTCCAGCTTACTGATCCCATAAAGAAATTGGGCTTCCACCTGGGAAGCCCTTTCTTTTATAGTTCGGCTGTATGTAGGGTACAGCACGATGAATCTGTTAGAGACGCAATAGTGACAGATTTGATAATCAATTCCTATTTTGTTCTAAGGATAAAACCTTAGGTTGTGATCATCCGCACAATCCCTTAGTAACGCCAGCGGTCATAATGCTGATATTTCGGCACTTTTGGTGCTTTAATCGCCTTAATAACCCACACCACCGCAATCGCCAGCAGTAACCACGGCAGCAACTTAATCATCAATGCCAGCATACCGCCGAGGAACATAATGGCCGTCGCCACAACCAGCGCGGCGATAATGCCCAGCAACGAAACGCCGGTGACCATCAACATGACAAAAAAGCCAATCACAAAAAGTAGTTCCAGCATGATGTACTCCCAAATATGAAATCTCTTGCAGCCATTACAAGAATCATGCCAAAACCTAACATTATGATTTATCAAAAAATATGCCCCGCGACGGTGCGCAGGGCATAGTGAATTTGACTACTTTGTGGTGAAAAATTAACGCTTATCCGCCACCAGTTTGAGCGCATGTTCCAGCACGTTAATGTCAGCACCCGCTTTATGGGCATTTTCACTTAAATAACGACGCCACTGCCGCGCACCAGGAATACCCTGGAACAGACCCAGCATATGCCGGGTAATATGGCCGAGATACGTCCCCTGACTAAGCTCACGCTCAATGTACGGATACATGGCGCGGACTATCGCCACCGGATCGGCATCAGTATCCGAGGAACCAAAGATCTCTCGATCCACCGCCGCCAGAATCCCCGGATTCTGGTACGCCTCGCGTCCGACCATCACACCATCCATATGTTGCAAATGCGCTTTAGCCTCTTCCAGCGACTTGATGCCGCCGTTAATCGACATCGTCAGATGCGGAAAGTCACGCTTCAGTTGATAGACGCGCGGGTAATCGAGCGGCGGGATTTCGCGGTTTTCTTTCGGGCTTAAACCAGAAAGCCAGGCTTTACGCGCGTGGATGATAAACATCTCACACTCGCCTTTACCAGAAACGGTGTTGATGAAATCACAAAGAAATTCATAGCTGTCCTGGTCGTCAATACCAATACGCGTTTTCACCGTGACTGGAATCGACACCACATCGCGCATCGCTTTAACGCAGTCGGCTACCAGTTGCGCATTACCCATCAGGCACGCGCCAAACATGCCGTTCTGTACCCGGTCAGACGGGCAGCCGACATTCAGGTTGATTTCATCGTATCCGCGCGCTTCTGCCAGCTTCGCACACTGCGCCAGTGCCGCTGGATCGCTTCCACCCAGTTGCAACGCCACCGGATGCTCTTCTTCACTGTACGCCAGGTAATCACCTTTACCGTGAATAATTGCCCCCGTGGTCACCATTTCGGTATAGAGAAGTGTATTGCGGGAGAGCAGACGCAGGAAATAACGGCAATGTCTGTCCGTCCAGTCGAGCATCGGGGCAATGGAGAAACGGTATGCGGGATAAGCGGTTTGTGATTCTGCTGACATGGCGTTTTTTTAAGCACCTGGTGAATTGGGGGCGCTACTATAGCATAACGAATATGCGATCAGGCAATGTGACAGCTATGACGCCCTGTTCTCGGCGTTTAAGTGAGAACTATGGTAAAGTAAGGACATTCTTAACCCCACTTTGAGGTGCCCAATGGAAAAGACCACAACGCAGGAGTTATTAGCGCAAGCTGAAAAACTCTGTGCACAGCGTAATGTGCGCCTGACCCCGCAGCGCCTTGAAGTGTTGCGCCTGATGAGTCTGCAGGAAGGAGCAATCAGCGCCTACGATCTGCTTGATTTACTGCGTGAAGCAGAGCCGCAGGCCAAGCCGCCAACGGTTTATCGCGCACTCGATTTTCTGCTTGAGCAAGGGTTTGTGCATAAAGTTGAGTCCACCAACAGCTATGTGCTCTGTCACCTGTTCGATCAACCAACGCATACTTCAGCTATGTTTATTTGCGATCGCTGCGGCGCAGTGAAAGAAGAGTGTGCGGAAGGTGTGGAAGACATCATGCATACGCTGGCGGCAAAAATGGGTTTTGCCCTGCGGCATAATGTGATTGAAGCGCATGGATTATGTTCAGCATGTGTAGAAGTGGAAGCGTGTCGTCATCCTGAACAGTGCCATCATGACCACTCTATTCAGGTGAAAAAGAAACCGCGTTAAGAGGGCGTACATCCTTGTACACGTCGGGCAGGAGGGATTAATTACCAGCGGTATTCATTGCGGGTTTCCCAGTCCACGACCTCTTTCTCTGCCTGATCTTTCTGGTAACCGTAGCGTTCCTGGATTTTACCCACTAACTGATCACGTTTACCTTCAATGACCGTCATATCATCATCGGTCAGTTTGCCCCATTGCTCTTTCACTTTACCTTTGAACTGTTTCCAGTTACCGCCGACTTCGTCTTTATTCATATTCAAGTCCTCATCGTTAGGTGGTGAATGAGAGTACGCTCGCTTTTCTTCTGAACGTGGGATTAAGTGTAGTCAGGAATTTGGCTTAGGATTATTTATTCAGAATATTTAACCGTCACGCTCCGGCAAACCATGTTCCGTTGCGCCAGTGACGACGCCAGATAGCCGCCAGAGAAAGCCCGCGCAGCGCCAGAAAGACGGTTAACGCCAGCCACAAACCATGATTACCCAACCACGGCAACGTGAGGAGCGTCAGCGCAAATCCTGCTGCTGCCACCGCCATACTGTTTCGCATTTCGGCGGCGCGCGTTGCACCTATAAACATGCCGTCCAGCAGATAACACCAGACACCAACCAGCGGTAAAATGACCTGCCAGATAAGATAGCGATCGGCCAGCTGCTGAATCTGGATTAATGACGTCAGCAACGCAATAATGTGTTCCCCTGCCAGCAAATAAATCACAGAAAACAGCAACGCCACGATCCCCGACTGGCGACACGCTGCGCGCCAGACATCCAGTAACTGGCTCCCGTCGCGCGCACCGTATGCCTGACCTGAATGAGCTTCAACCGCGTAGGCAAAACCATCCAGCGCATAGGCGGTAAAGGTGAGTAGCGTCATCAGAACCGCGTTAACGGCGATAATGTCACTTCCCAGTCGCGCGCCAAGTACCGTTATTGCACCAAAACAGAGTTGCAATAACAGGGAGCGCAGCATGATGTCGCGGTTAAGCGCCAGCAAGCGACGGACGTTTCCTCGCCAGGCTGTTTTCAGCATTTCGCCGGAAATACCGCGTAGTTTGAGGATTTTACGCACCATTAGCAGACCAATCAGCAACGTCGCATATTCTGCGATGACCGTTGCCAGCGCCGCGCCCTGCACGTTCATATGCAGCCCCATCACCAGCCAGACATCCAGCACAATGTTGAGAATATTACCCACCACTAACAGGACAACCGGCGCACGGGCATATTGCACGCCGAGCAACCAGCCAAGTAATACCAGGTTTGCCAGCGACGCCGGTGCACTTAGCCACCGAATTTCAAGAAAGCGCCGCGCCTGTTCCAGCACGGCTTCACTGCCACCAACAATATGCAGCGCCAGATCGATAATCGGTGTACGCAACAGAGCAATCAACGCGCCAGCCCCCAGCGCCAGTAGCAACGGCTGCACCAGCGCACGCGCTAATGCCTGAGGATTTTTGGCACCATACGCCTGCGCAGTAAGCCCGGTAGTGCTCATGCGCAAAAACAGCAACAGCATAAAGAGAAAGCTGGTCGCCGTTGCGCCAACCGCCACGCCGCCCAGATAAACCGGACTATCAAGATGACCAATTACCGCCGTATCAACCAGCCCCAGCAACGGAACGGTGATATTGGAGAAAATCATAGGTAAGGCGAGATGCCAGAGAGCTTTATCAGATGAAGTGAGGAATGCCATGCAGACAAGCCTGATGAAGAGAGATGAAAAACAAACCGCGACGCCAGGCGGCATCGCGGTATCAGAGATCTGTTACAGCCAGTCGCCGTTGCGAATAACCCCAACGGCCAGCCCTTCAATGGTGAAGCTCTGCTGACGAAGGTCAACGACAATCGGTTTAAACTCGCTGTTTTCTGGCAATAATTCGACTTTATTGCCCTGTTTTTTCAGACGCTTAACGGTAACTTCGTCATCAATACGTGCGACAACGACCTGACCATTACGTACATCCTGAGTTTTATGCACTGCCAGCAAGTCGCCATCCATAATGCCGATATCTTTCATCGACATTCCGCTGACGCGCAGCAGGAAATCGGCATTCGGCTTGAACAAGGAAGGATCGACCTGATAATGACCTTCAATATGCTGCTGCGCCAGAAGCGGTTCACCGGCAGCCACACGACCTACCAATGGCAACCCTTCTTCCTCTTCCTGCAACAAACGAATCCCACGCGATGCGCCGGAAACAATTTCAATTACGCCTTTGCGTGCCAACGCTTTCAGATGTTCTTCTGCCGCGTTTGGGGAACGGAACCCCAAACGCTGCGCGATTTCCGCACGCGTCGGCGGCATACCTGTCTGGCTGATGTGATCACGAATGAGATCAAACACCTCTTGTTGCCTGGCCGTTAACGCTTTCATTCCGCCCCCTGGGTGTATATACAGTTATGCTGTGAGTATATACAGCAAAAGGCGATTTTGGAACCATAAACTACACAATAAACCAGAGATTTATCGAATTCTGGAAGGGTTATCCAAAATGCGACCATAACAGAATGACCCAGGTTGCCACAGCGACGATAATCGCGATCAGCACCGCTGCGGACCCCATATCTTTCGCCCGCCCGGAAAGTTCGTGATATTCAGAGCCAATACGATCAACCACCGCTTCGATGGCGCTATTGAGAATTTCCACAATCATCACCAGCATGACGGAGCTGATAAGCAGCACGCGGGTAATCGCGTCCACATCCAGCCAGCAAGCGATGACCACCGCCAACAATACCGCCACGCCTTCCTGACGGAATGCCGCTTCGTTGATCCATGCAGCGCGTAAACCTTTCCAGGAATAGCCAGCGGCTTTGATAATTCGAGTGAATCCAGTGGTATTATTGGCCATTGAAAGAACCTTTTTACATTATGAGCGTCAATATCAGTGTACCGTTGAATCCGATGATTCCGGTAGCGTAGCGCCGCGCGAAACATGAGCGGATACCACAGAATTTCCCATGACTTTCTGCTATCCTTCCCGCGCATTTGCATTATTAACCAGAGGCTTTACATCGTTTATGTCCGGCTGGCCACGAATTTACTACAAATTACTGAATTTACCATTAAGCATCCTGGTAAAAAGCAAGTCTATTCCGGCAGATCCTGCCCCGGAATTGGGGCTCGATACCTCTCGTCCAATTATGTACGTTTTACCGTACAACTCAAAAGCGGATTTGCTGACGTTGCGCGCCCAGTGCCTGGCGCATGATCTGCCTGATCCATTAGAGCCGCTGGAGGTAGACGGCACGCTACTGCCGCGCTATGTGTTTATTCATGGCGGGCCGCGTGTTTTCACCTATTACACGCCGAAAGAAGAGTCTATTAAGCTGTTCCACGACTATCTCGATCTGCACCGTAGCAACCCAAATCTGGATGTGCAGATGGTGCCGGTATCGGTGATGTTTGGTCGTGCGCCAGGACGTGAAAAAGGCGAAGTAAACCCGCCACTACGTATGCTCAACGGCGTGCAGAAATTTTTCGCCGTACTGTGGCTTGGTCGCGATAGCTTTGTGCGTTTCTCGCCGTCAGTTTCGCTACGCCGCATGGCTGATGAACACGGCACAGATAAAACTATCGCCCAAAAACTGGCGCGCGTGGCGCGTATGCACTTTGCCCGTCAGCGTCTGGCTGCCGTGGGTCCACGCTTGCCTGCTCGTCAGGATTTGTTCAATAAGCTGCTCGCCTCGCGTGCAATTGCCAAAGCGGTAGAAGATGAAGCGCGCAGCAAAAAAATCTCCCATGAAAAAGCGCAGCAGAACGCGATTGCGCTGATGGAAGAGATTGCGGCGAATTTCTCTTACGAGATGATCCGCCTGACTGACCGTATTCTGGGCTTCACCTGGAACCGGCTCTATCAGGGAATCAACGTCCATAATGCCGAACGCGTTCGCCAGCTGGCTCACGACGGTCATGAGCTGGTGTATGTGCCATGCCACCGTAGCCACATGGACTACCTGCTGCTCTCTTACGTGCTGTATCACCAGGGGCTGGTGCCGCCGCATATCGCCGCCGGGATCAACCTGAACTTCTGGCCTGCCGGGCCGATTTTCCGCCGTCTGGGGGCGTTCTTTATTCGCCGTACTTTTAAAGGCAATAAACTCTACTCTACCGTATTCCGTGAATATCTCGGCGAACTGTTCAGCCGTGGTTATTCCGTTGAGTACTTTGTGGAAGGCGGTCGTTCGCGTACAGGACGTTTGCTTGATCCGAAAACCGGCACACTGTCGATGACCATTCAGGCGATGCTGCGTGGCGGTACGCGTCCGATTACGTTGATTCCGATCTACATCGGTTATGAGCACGTCATGGAAGTGGGTACTTACGCCAAAGAACTGCGCGGCGCGACAAAAGAGAAAGAGAGCCTGCCGCAGATGCTGCGCGGTTTAAGCAAGCTGCGTAATCTCGGTCAGGGGTATGTCAACTTCGGTGAACCGATGCCGTTGATGACCTATCTCAACCAGCACGTGCCAGACTGGCGTGAATCTATTGATCCTATCGAAGCTGTACGCCCGGCCTGGTTAACGCCGACAGTCAATAACATTGCTGCCGATCTGATGGTGCGCATTAACAACGCAGGCGCGGCTAACGCCATGAACCTGTGCTGTACTGCGCTGCTGGCGTCACGTCAGCGTTCACTCACTCGCGAGCAATTGACTGAGCAGCTGAATTGTTATCTCGATTTGATGCGCAACGTGCCTTACTCCACGGACTCTACCGTTCCTTCAGCCAGCGCCGGTGAGCTGATTGATCACGCGCTGCAAATGAACAAGTTTGAAGTTGAGAAAGACACCATCGGCGACATTATTATCCTGCCGCGTGAGCAAGCGGTGCTGATGACCTACTATCGCAACAACATTGCGCATATGTTGGTTCTGCCTTCGCTGATGGCAGCGATTGTGACGCAGCATCGGCACATCTCCCGCGAAGTGTTGATGGAGCACGTCAATGTGCTTTACCCAATGCTAAAAGCGGAGCTGTTCCTGCGCTGGGAGCGTGACGAGTTGCCGGGTGTTATTGATGCGCTGGCGAATGAGATGCAACGCCAGGGGCTGATTACGCTGCAAGATGATGAGTTACATATCAATCCGGCGCACTCCCGTACGCTTCAGTTGCTTGCCGCAGGCGCGCGTGAAACGCTGCAACGTTATGCGATTACCTTCTGGCTGTTGAGCGCCAACCCGTCGATCAATCGCGGTACGCTGGAGAAAGAGAGCCGCACTGTGGCACAACGTCTTTCCGTGCTGCACGGCATCAACGCACCAGAGTTCTTCGACAAAGCGGTGTTCAGTTCTCTGGTGCTGACGCTGCGTGATGAAGGATATATCAGCGACAGCGGCGACGCCGAACCGGCAGAAACGATGAAGGTTTATCAGTTGCTGGCGGAGTTGATTACGTCCGATGTACGCTTAACGATTGAGAGTGCGACGCAGGGCGAAGGGTAACTGATGAGCGTTGCCGGATGCGGCGCAAACGCCTTACCCGGCCTACTATGACCTGCAAATTCAATAAATTGCGATGTGTTATGTAGGCCTGATAAGCGCAGCGCATCAGGCAGCATTTCACAGAAAAAAAGCCGGATGACCATGATCATCCGGCTTTTTTACATCATCAGAAATGCCAGTAACTCATTGCCAGCCCTAAAAACAGTACCAGGCCAACATAGTTATTATTCATAAACGCTTTAAAACAGGCTTCACGCTCGCGGTTGGCAATCAGTTTTTGTTGATAAACAAACAGTGCGCCCGCGATCAGTATTGACCAGTAATATCCCCAGCCTAAGCCATTTAACTCGCCGATAATCGCCATCAGCACCAGCACGCCAATCTGCAAAATGCCGATAATCAACTTATCGTATTGTCCAAACAGGATCGCGGTGGACTTAATGCCAATCTTCACGTCGTCATCACGGTCAACCATCGCATACTGCGTGTCGTAAGCCACCGCCCACAGAATATTGGCGAGGAACATTAACCAGCAGCTTAACGGCACCGATTCACTCACAGCGGCAAAAGCCATTGGAATCGACCAACCAAACGCCGCACCCAGCACTACTTGCGGTAAATGGGTATACCGCTTCATAAACGGGTACACCCACGCCAACGCCAGTCCGGCAATCGACAACAGAATGGTCATCGTGTTCAGCGTCAATACCAGTAAGAACGAAATCAGCACCAGCACCACAAATAGCGTTCGCGCCTCTTTCTCCGTCACCGCGCCACTGGGAAGCGGTCGGTTTGCCGTGCGCTTAACATGACCATCAAACTTACGATCAGCATAGTCATTCACTACACAACCGGCGGCACGCATCAGCCAGACGCCAGCGACAAACACCGCCAGGATCCAGAGTTGGGGAACACCGGGTGTCGCCACCCATAGCGCCCATAAAGTTGGCCAGAGCAGCAGTAACGCACCAATTGGCTTATCCGTACGCATTAAGCGGTGAAACGCCAGCAGCTTATTTTGCGTCAGACTCCACTCCATATTTTTTTCCTCTTAGTACAACGGTGATGCCGGTAAAAACAGTTCGGTCAGCAGCAGCGGCTTACCACTTAATCGCAGGCGGGAACGTCGCCCCCAAAGTCCGGCATCACTGCCTATCTCAATAAAGTCACGGGTTAATGTCGATGATGTAAACAGATAGCGTCCTAACGGCGTTTTACCCAAATTTTGTAACGCCAGCTCGGGGCCGCTTAGCGTTGACACAGGAACGACAGTGCGACCGGCAAGCCACGGTTCTCCATCTGCACATAACAAAATCTCACGTAACCAGTAACGGGATTCTTTCGGCAGCAGCGGTAATTCTTCGGGGATTTCATTCTGCTCGACAAACCCTTCGCGGATCATCGTCACGCTCACCGTTTTTCCCTGCTGTTCAAAACGTTTGGTCATGGAATCTTCCAGCAACAACCAGTCGAGCAGTTGCGGTTCCAGCGCAGGGATCTCTGCAAAATAGCGCAGCGCACGCAGTTGCGTTAACGCGGGGTGTGACATGCCGAACTCTCCGTTACATAACGTAAAGGCATTGTATCGCAGAAAAGCGTTAACGGGAGATGTAAAGCATATTAAGTGATCTAATACGCAACAATAACGCAACAATCACAGGAGAGAGAGAAAAAAAGGTGCGCCCGAAGACGCACCAGTTGTTGCAAAATCAGCACTGTGGGGCGTAATTACCCCTTGCCTTTTACACTGCTGATAAAGGTGGAACGGGCAGATGTCGAGCCCAGGCGTTCAGCTTCATCAAGCAGTTTTAACGCCTTATCAACATCACCTTTCGCGACAGCGTTTTTAATCGCGGTATTAAAATAACTTTCCGTGTCGTTGAGCATAGGTTCACTTTTCTTCGCCGGTGCCGGAGCAGGTGCAGCTGCGGCTGGTGCCGTGTAGGTCGCCGGTGCCGCAGTGTTGCCTACCGTAACCGGAGCTGGAGCGGAAGAACCAAACAACGGCCCCACCAACACGCTGGAGCTGGAGTTGGTTTTCACTTTCAGTTTCAGCAGACCATCGGTGGTATGACGGGCAACCGGGTCTGGAATATCCGGCACCGAGTTACCAACACCTTTAGCATAGGCTTTTGCCGGATCGAGCAGTTGTGTCGTCTGCTGGAGATCTTTTTCAGTGGTAAAGACCAGCACATAAAGTTTCTGCTGCCCTAATGCAGGTGTCAGTCGCATAACGCCTTCCAGACGATCTGCACTCATCACGCCAGGTTCCTGGTAGGTGAAATAACTGCTGGGGAAGAAGGCCGATGGTGTCATGTTCTGATCAAGAATCAGCACGTTCGGCGCAAATACGCTGGTTTGTTTGTTCACTTCACTGGTCAGCGTCAGTGTCAGCTCGCCAATGTTTGCCGGGACGCTGTATGCGGCAACCGAACCGCTGATGCCAGGGACGTTCAGTTGTTGACCGCCAGTAGCTAACCGGGTGGTCTGGGTTTTAGATTGATCGACTGGTGTCCAGGTTAATTGTTGCAGCGCGGCAGATGGAATGGCTGGCGCATCGCTGGTGTTTTGCGGTACGTAGTTAACATCGGCAAGGCTGATTCCAGGCGCGCTTGCCAGCAACCCTGCTGATAAACAGAGGGCGATGAGACTTTTATTCATTTTCATTGTTTTCACCTCAAAATCTGGAGTTCAGCGGTAGCCAGGCAATAGCGCGCTTAACCCGATAATCAGAGGGGCTTACGCCCCTTATAAATAATGACAACCTGTTTTATGCCGGATGCGGCGTGAACGCCTTAT
>NZ_AEJZ01000158.1:0-6904 GCF_000208525.1 Escherichia sp. TW14182 | reverse complement strand
AGCACCGCCGTAGGTTTTAGCCAGTACGGTGGTGATTGCAGCGGTCAGAGTAGTTTTACCGTGGTCAACGTGGCCGATAGTACCAACGTTAACGTGCGGTTTTGTACGTTCAAATTTTTCTTTAGACACGGCTATATTCCTTACTATAGTGCTCTCCCCTTCAGGAGAGAGCACGGGACTTTGGTATTAACCCTGAGGCTTATTTACCACGGGCTTCAATTACGGCCTGAGCAACGTTACTCGGCGCTTCATCATACTTCAGGAATTCCATAGTGTATGATGCGCGACCTTTGGTCAGAGAACGCAGCTGAGTTGCATATCCGAACATTTCAGACAGCGGTACTTCAGCGTGGATCTTAACGCCAGTAACTTCAGATTCCTGACCTTTGAGCATACCACGACGACGGCTCAAGTCACCGATAACGTCACCGGTGTTCTCTTCCGGAGTTTCTACTTCAACCTTCATGATCGGCTCAAGCAGAACTGGTTTCGCTTTCTTAAAGCCTTCTTTAAAGGCGATAGAAGCAGCCAGTTTAAACGCCAGTTCAGAGGAGTCAACGTCATGGTAAGAACCGAAGTGCAGACGAATACCCATGTCGACTACCGGGTAGCCTGCCAGCGGGCCTGCTTTCAGCTGTTCCTGGATACCTTTATCAACGGCCGGGATGTATTCGCCAGGGATTACACCACCTTTAATGTCGTTGATGAACTCGTAGCCTTTCGGGTTAGAACCCGGCTCCAGCGGGTACATGTCGATAACAACATGACCATACTGACCACGACCACCAGACTGTTTCGCGTGTTTACCTTCAACATCGGTAACTTTCTGGCGGATAGTTTCACGGTAAGCAACCTGCGGTTTACCTACGTTCGCTTCAACGTTGAATTCACGCTTCATACGGTCAACGATGATGTCGAGGTGCAGCTCACCCATACCCGCGATGATGGTCTGGTTAGATTCTTCGTCAGTCCATACACGGAAAGACGGGTCTTCTTTAGCCAGACGGCCCAGAGCCAGACCCATTTTTTCCTGGTCAGCTTTGGTTTTCGGTTCAACTGCGATGGAGATTACCGGCTCAGGGAATTCCATACGTTCCAGAATGATCGGCGCATCCGGGTCACACAGGGTGTCACCAGTAGTTACGTCTTTCAGACCGATTGCAGCAGCGATGTCGCCCGCGCGAACTTCTTTGATCTCTTCACGTTTGTTAGCGTGCATCTGAACGATACGACCGAAACGCTCACGTGCAGCTTTCACGGAGTTCAGTACGGTATCACCAGAGTTAACCACACCGGAGTACACACGGAAGAAGGTCAGGTTACCAACAAACGGGTCGGTAGCGATTTTGAACGCCAGTGCAGAGAACGGCTCGTCATCACTTGCGTGACGCTCAGCCGGAGTGTCTTTACCGTCGTCCAGGATACCGTTGATCGCAGGTACGTCAACCGGGGATGGCAGGTAATCAATTACCGCATCCAGCATCGCCTGAACACCTTTGTTCTTGAACGCGGAACCACAGGTTACCAGGATGATTTCGTTGTTCAGAACGCGCTGACGCAGAGCACCTTTGATTTCTGCTTCAGTCAGTTCTTCACCACCCAGGTATTTTTCCATCAGCTCTTCAGAAGCTTCAGCTGCGGATTCGATCAGGTTCTGGTGCCATTCGTTAGCCAGTTCAACCATGTCTGCCGGGATATCTTCGTATTCGAAGGTTACGCCCTGGTCAGCGTCGTTCCAGTTGATAGCTTTCATTTTCACCAGGTCAACAACACCGGTGAAATGTTCTTCAGCACCAATCGCCAGCTGCAGCGGAACCGGGTTCGCGCCCAGACGGGTTTTGATCTGGTTAACAACTTTCAGGAAGTTCGCACCCATGCGGTCCATTTTGTTAACGAACGCAATGCGCGGAACTTTATATTTGTTTGCCTGACGCCATACGGTTTCAGACTGCGGCTGAACACCACCAACTGCGCAGTAAACCATTACCGCACCATCGAGAACACGCATGGAACGTTCTACTTCGATTGTGAAGTCAACGTGCCCCGGGGTGTCGATGATGTTGATGCGATGCGGCTCATACTGCTTAGCCATACCAGACCAGAATGCAGTAGTCGCAGCGGAAGTGATGGTAATACCACGTTCCTGCTCCTGCTCCATCCAGTCCATGGTTGCAGCGCCGTCATGAACTTCACCGATTTTATGGTTTACACCGGTGTAGAACAGAATACGTTCGGTAGTAGTGGTTTTACCGGCGTCGATGTGCGCACTGATACCGATGTTACGGTAGCGTGCGATGGGTGTTGTACGAGCCATTTGTTTCCTCGTTTATCTTTTAGGCGTTCAATTTAAGTAGCCCAAAGCGGGCTGCTTACTGGAAGCGCCCGCCTGGTGACTAAAACTCCGAAGGGATTACCAACGGTAGTGTGCGAACGCCTTGTTGGCTTCGGCCATACGGTGAACGTCTTCACGTTTCTTAACTGCAGTACCTTTGTTTTCTGCAGCATCGGAAAGTTCGTTCGCCAGGCGCAGAGCCATGGATTTATCACCGCGTTTACGAGCAGCTTCAACGATCCAACGCATTGCCAGAGCATTACGACGAACCGGACGGACTTCAACTGGTACCTGATAAGTAGAACCACCAACGCGGCGAGACTTAACTTCGACAGTCGGGCGCACGTTTTCGAGAGCTACTTCGAATGCTTCCAGTTCAGATTTACCAGAACGCTGAGCCAGGGTCTCCAGCGCGCTGTATACGATAGATTCGGCAGTAGATTTTTTACCATCTACCATCAGGATATTTACAAATTTAGCCAGCAGTTCTGATCCGAACTTCGGATCCGGCAGAATTTTACGCTGACCAATGACGCGACGACGTGGCATGGAAATACTCCGTTGTTAATTCAGGATTGTCCAAAACTCTACGAGTTTAGTTTGACATTTAAGTTAAAACGTTTGGCCTTACTTAACGGAGAACCATTAAGCCTTAGGACGCTTCACGCCATACTTGGAACGAGCCTGCTTACGGTCTTTAACGCCGGAGCAGTCAAGCGCACCACGTACGGTGTGGTAACGAACACCCGGGAGGTCTTTAACACGACCGCCACGGATCAGGATCACGGAGTGCTCCTGCAGGTTGTGACCTTCACCACCGATGTAGGAAGTCACTTCGAAACCGTTAGTCAGACGAACACGGCATACTTTACGCAGTGCGGAGTTCGGTTTTTTAGGAGTGGTAGTATATACACGAGTACATACGCCACGTTTTTGCGGGCATGCTTCCAGCGCAGGCACGTTGCTTTTCGCAACTTTGCGAGCACGTGGTTTGCGTACCAGCTGGTTAACTGTTGCCATTAAATAGCTCCTGGTTTTAGCTTTTGCTTCGTAAACACGTAATAAAACGTCCTCACACAATATGAGGACGCCGAATTTTAGGGCGATGCCGAAAAGGTGTCAAGAAATATACAACGTTCCCACCGTTACCAGGCGACCTGGCTGGTGTGCTTAACCGTAAGTCTGACGAAATCAGTATAGTCAATGGGAGTGATATCGTTCGAAATTCGACCAACCAAACCACGAGCGATGAGGTCTTCGTTCAGGGCATAGACCTTAATGGGGGCATTACGCAAACTTTCAAGGTAGCGGTTACCATCAGCTGCGGCAGTTACGCCATCCTGCAATAACAGCAGTTCATCCCCCTCGCTGAGCAGACGCAGCAGCGCAGGAAAATCCGTCAGCCAGGGTGAGCGATGTAATGTATGCAGCATGTAAGCCTCAAAATCTCAAAATAACATCGTAGTTGCCGAGTTCCTGACGTAATGCTTCTGCTTCGAGCGGAGTGACGTCGACAACAAAGGGTGTCTGCGGATCTAACCCACGTTCACGTAGTGAAGCCGCACAAACCCAGCACTGTTCAATATCATACAGCCCCAGCAGTTTAAAGGTTGCGATATAATCACGCGCCAGCACCGCATCGGGCTTTTGCCCAGGCAGAAGCTGAAAAACGCCATCGGCAATAAAGAAGACGGCGAGCTCGTCAGTTAATGCGGAAGTCGCCAATAAAGCATCTAATCCTTCACGGCCAGCAGCTGTACCATGAGGTGCAGTAGAAAAAACAAACGCAATTCGTTTCATCAGAACTGTACCACCCTGTCGCAAGTCAGCGAGGCTTCAGCCAGAGCGCCAAGACCACTTAAGGTAAAGCCCGGCTGGAGATTTACAGATGCCAGACCGAGTCTTCCAGCTTCAGTTTCATCGACGATACCGCGACGTAATGCTGCCGCCACGCAAATGTTCAGCGCCACACCATGTTGTGTATTCAGTTGTTGCCAGCCACGCACAAGGTCAAATTCATCGCTTGCCGGTGAGGTCAATTGGTTAGCGTTATAGACCCCTTCACGATAGAAAAAGACGCTGCTTAACTCATGGCCTTCTGCTATCAGCGCCTGCGCAAACTGAAAAGCACTACTCGCCTGTTGCGTACCGTATGCTGGCCCGGTTACCACGATGGCAAAACGCATTACTTCTCTTGCCCCTGGAAATCACCGCTCTTGAACTGACGGATATAGAGATAAACAGTGTGCTTGGAGATGTTCAGACGATCTGCAACCTGGTTGATCGCGTCTTTAATATCGAAGATCCCTTTCTCGTAGAGATTCAGCACGATCTGACGATTTTTGGCGTTATTGGCAACATTGCGATCGGCATTCACTTCTTCGATGGTGAACTCCAGCGTTTGGGTAACCAGATCTTCGACAGAAGACGCAAAGTTGACGCTTGAACCGACATCCGGGGTTTCTGGCGGCACAAAGGTACTCATGATCTGCGAGAAGGGAACATCAAGATTCATATTGATGCACAGCAGACCAATTACACGCTGTTCGCGGTTACGAATGGCGATAGTCAGGGACTTCATTAATACACCGCTTTTGGCGCGAGTAAAATAGCATTTAGAAACGCTGCTATCCGCCCCCGTCATATCGTGCAGCATACGCAGCGCCAGATCGGTAATCGGCGAACCAATCTTCCGGCCTGTATGTTCACCGTTGGCAATACGAATGGCTGAACATTTCAAATCCTGCAAAGAGTGCAAAACGATTTCACAGTGGGAGCCAATGAGCATCGCTAACCCGTCCACCACAGCTTCGTAGGATTTCAGAATATCAAAATCGGTCTGGTCGAAAGGACGTTGATCCAGTAAATCCAACTCACTGGTTTCATTGGTTAAAAGCGACCTGGACATGAAAAAAAACACTCCTTTTCAGGAGCCTGTCGTTAACTTTTCAGGGCAGGCTCATTAATGATGCGGGTAACTAAATTAATACAGCGGAGGTTCCGCTTTCCAGCACTAATTATATCCGGCCTGTAATAAAAAAAACCGCCGCCTGGTCAGGCGGCGGTTCTTAATGCTTATTTTTTAGCAGAATCTGCGGCTTTCGCATCGGCTTCTGGCTTCGCATCAGCCTTCGGCGCTGGTTTCACATCCAGCAACTCTACGTCAAATACCAGAGTAGAGTTTGGTGGGATCCCCGGAACACCCGCTTTACCGTAAGCCAACTCTGGTGGAATAACCAATTTGATCTTGCCACCTTTCTTGATGTTCTTCAGGCCTTCGGTCCAGCCTGGGATAACGCCGTCCAGACGGAAAGAGAGCGGTTCACCACGGGTGTAAGAGTTATCGAACTCTTTACCGTCGATCAGCGTACCCTTGTAGTTCACAACAACAGTATCGCTGTCTTTCGGTGCTTCGCCTTTACCGGCTTCTACTACCTGATAAACCAGGCCAGTCGAAGAGGTTTTCACACCTTTCTCTTTAGCAAATTTCTCGCGGTACTCTTTGCCTTTAGCTTCGTTATCAGCCGCGTCTTTTTCCATCTTCGCCTGAGCAGAAGACTTCACGCGAGCTTCGAATGCTTGCAGAGTCTGTTCGATCTCTTGATCGGAAAGTTTGCTCTTATCGGCAAACGCATCCTGGACACCGGCGATCAGCTGATCTTTATCCAGCTTAATGCCCAACTTTTCTTGTTCTTGCAGAGAATTTTCCATGTAACGACCCAGCGAAGCACCCAGTGCGTAAGCTGATTTCTGATCGTCATTTTTGAACGCTGCTTTGCTGTCAGCAGTTGTGGCAGGTTTCGCCGCTTCGGCAGCAAAAGTAATTGGTGTATGCAGGGCAACGGCCATTGTGGTCGCCAGCAGCGTTACTTTAAACAGTGATTTCATCCATATCTCCAGGCTCGGGGCATCTCACCCCTGGGTTAACTATTATCAGAAGGGTACTATAAAGCGTTGTCGGATAAATCTACATACAGACACGCCCTATTATCATCTATTTTCAGACTCTTTTTGTTTAAATTAGTTTCGATGTCGCGAAATGAGTGCTGTCTCTGGCAGCAAAGTTAAGTAGAATCCGCAGCGATCATTCGACCAAAGAGGTGAACCATGCAGGATTTATCGATGGAAGCACGCCTGGCAGAGCTGGAGAGCCGACTGGCTTTTCAGGAAATCACCATTGAAGAACTGAACGTCACGGTGACCGCTCATGAAATGGAGATGGCAAAACTGCGCGATCATCTGCGTCTGCTTACTGAGAAGTTAAAAGCCAGCCAGCCGTCGAACATCGCGTCGCAGGCTGAAGAAACGCCACCGCCACATTACTGAGGCGAAAAAAAAGCGGGTAATTCCCGCTTTTTTGATACCGTTACGGTATTAGTGGCAACCGCAACCGCCGTTACCTTTACCACCACAGCAGCCTTCGCCACCGTGTTCATGACCGTGATCGTGACCGCCGCAGCAACCGTCGTGATCGTGGTGATGATCGTGCGCGCCATGAACGTGACCATGAGCCAGTTCTTCTTCAGTCGCTTCGCGAATCGCCACAACTTCAACGTTGAATTTCAGGTTCTG
>NZ_AEJZ01000159.1:0-31077 GCF_000208525.1 Escherichia sp. TW14182 | reverse complement strand
CTGCCGGAATAGCCAGTTTCAGGAACGGGATTTTAGCTTCGGCTGCAATCACGATCACCAGCGGTGCCAACATGATAAAGGCCACTTCATAGAACATCGCCAGACCGAAAATCAAGCCGATGATAATCACCGATAGCTGTACATAGCGCAGACCGAGACGTGCCAGCAGCGTATGCGCTATCTGGTGAGCCGCGCCAGAGTCGACCATCAATTTACCGATGACCGCACCGAATACCACGATGATCGCCAGTTCCCCCAGCGTGTTGCCGAAGCCCGCTTTCATGGTGTGAAGCAGCGACATCAAATCCATGCCCGCCAGCATCCCGACGGACAGCGCCGCCACTAGCAAAGCCACCATTGAATTGATTTTGAACTTCAAATTCAGTACCAGCATCAGGCCAATGCCGAATACCACCCAGAGAATGTTAAGCACATGCATAACGTTTTACCTTACCTGGTTGAACCGTTGTTATTTTGGGCGACATGTTATTTAAATTGGTCAACCATTGTTGCGATGAATATCACATACCCTGATCAATAACCGTTGTTTACCCTTGCTGTAATTTGCAACAACCGGCAGGAGAGTAGATTTCTTGTGATGTGGTTAACCAATTTTAGAATCCGGGTTGACATGTCTTACCAAAAGGTAGAACTTATACGCCATCTCATCCGGTGCGACGCCACGGCTGTGGTCTGGTTGTTCATCCGGATACCTAAACAACTCCGGGGTTCCGCGTCTCTTTGCTGTGGAACCCACTATGTGAAAGAGGAAAAATCATGGAACAGACCTGGCGCTGGTACGGCCCAAACGATCCGGTTTCTTTAGCTGATGTCCGTCAGGCGGGCGCAACTGGCGTGGTTACCGCGCTGCACCATATCCCGAACGGCGAAGTATGGTCCGTAGAAGAGATCCTCAAACGCAAGGCTATCGTTGAAGATGCTGGCCTGGTGTGGTCTGTCGTAGAAAGCGTGCCAATTCACGAAGATATCAAAACCCACACTGGCAACTACGAGCAGTGGATCGCTAACTATCAGCAGACTCTGCGCAACCTGGCGCAGTGCGGCATTCGCACCGTGTGCTACAACTTCATGCCGGTGCTCGACTGGACCCGTACTGACCTCGAATACGTGCTGCCAGACGGCTCCAAAGCTCTGCGCTTCGACCAGATCGAATTCGCTGCATTCGAAATGCATATCCTGAAGCGTCCAGGCGCGGAAGCGGATTACACCGAAGAAGAAATTGCTCAGGCTGCTGAACGCTTCGCCACTATGAGCGACGAAGACAAAGCGCGTCTGACCCGTAACATCATTGCTGGTCTGCCGGGCGCGGAAGAAGGTTATACCCTCGACCAGTTCCGTAAGCACCTGGAGCTGTACAAAGATATCGATAAAGCGAAGCTGCGCGAAAACTTTGCCGTCTTCCTGAAAGCGATTATTCCGGTTGCCGAAGAAGTTGGCGTGCGTATGGCGGTTCACCCGGACGATCCGCCGCGCCCGATCCTCGGTCTGCCGCGCATTGTTTCCACCATTGAAGATATGCAGTGGATGGTTGATACCGTAAACAGTATGGCGAACGGTTTCACCATGTGCACCGGTTCTTACGGCGTGCGTGCTGACAACGATCTGGTTGATATGATCAAGCAGTTCGGTCCGCGTATTTACTTCACCCATCTGCGCTCCACCATGCGTGAAGATAACCCGAAAACCTTCCACGAAGCGGCGCACCTGAACGGTGACGTTGATATGTACGAAGTGGTGAAAGCGATTGTTGAAGAAGAACACCGTCGTAAAGCGGAAGGCAAAGAAGACCTGATCCCGATGCGTCCGGACCACGGTCATCAGATGCTGGACGACCTGAAGAAGAAAACCAACCCAGGTTACTCCGCGATTGGTCGTCTGAAAGGCCTGGCCGAAGTTCGCGGTGTCGAACTGGCGATCCAGCGCGCTTTCTTTAGCCGTTAATATCCACCGGCATGGCTGCGCGCCGTGCCGGTTCCTTCTTCCTTGCCGTCACTCTCTGAAGACGGATTCTGGAGTTTACGATGACTACTATTGTTGACAGCAATCTGCCGGTTGCCCGCCCGTCATGGGATCATTCTCGTCTGGAATCACGCATTGTGCATCTCGGTTGCGGGGCGTTTCACCGCGCGCACCAGGCGCTGTACACCCATCATCTGCTGGAAAGCACCGACAGCGACTGGGGTATCTGCGAAGTTAACCTGATGCCAGGTAACGACCGCGTGCTGATCGAAAACCTGAAAAAACAGCAACTGCTGTACACCGTGGCGGAAAAAGGCGCAGAAAGCACCGAGCTGAAAATTATCGGTTCGATGAAAGAAGCCCTGCATCCGGAAATCGACGGTTGTGAAGGTATTCTCAACGCGATGGCGCGTCCGCAGACGGCGATTGTCTCTCTGACGGTCACGGAAAAAGGTTACTGCGCTGATGCGGCAAGCGGTCAGCTGGATCTCAATAACCCGCTGATCAAGCACGATCTGGAAAATCCGACCGCGCCGAAGTCCGCGATTGGTTACATCGTTGAAGCTCTGCGCCTGCGTCGTGAAAAAGGGCTGAAAGCGTTTACCGTGATGTCCTGCGACAACGTGCGTGAAAATGGTCATGTGGCGAAAGTTGCCGTTCTGGGGCTGGCTCAGGCGCGTGACCCGCAGCTGGCGGCATGGATTGAAGAGAACGTCACCTTTCCGTGCACCATGGTTGACCGCATCGTTCCGGCGGCGACGCCAGAAACCTTACAGGAAATTGCTGATCAACTGGGCGTTTACGACCCGTGCGCCATTGCCTGCGAACCGTTCCGCCAGTGGGTGATTGAAGATAACTTCGTTAATGGTCGCCCGGACTGGGATAAAGTGGGCGCACAGTTCGTTTCGGACGTTGTACCATTCGAAATGATGAAACTGCGTATGCTCAACGGCAGCCACTCTTTCCTGGCGTACCTTGGTTACCTCGGTGGCTATGAAACCATTGCTGATACCATGACTAACCCGGATTATCGCAAAGCCGCCTTTGCCCTGATGATGCAGGAACAAGCGCCAACGCTGTCGATGCCGGAAGGGACTGACCTGAACGCCTATGCGACGCTGCTGATCGAGCGTTTCAGCAACCCGTCTCTGCGTCACCGCACCTGGCAGATTGCGATGGACGGCAGCCAGAAGTTACCGCAGCGTCTGCTGGACCCGGTGCGTCTGCACCTGCAAAACGGCGGTAGCTGGCGTCACCTGGCGCTCGGCGTGGCGGGCTGGATGCGCTACACCCAGGGTGTGGATGAGCAAGGCAACGCCATTGACGTAGTTGATCCGATGCTGGCTGAATTCCAGAAGATCAACGCGCAATATCAGGGAGCAGAACGCGTAAAAGCCCTGTTGAGCCTGAGCGGTATTTTTGCAGATGATCTGCCGCAGAATGCCGACTTTGTTGGTGCAGTGACAGCGGCATATCAGCAACTGTGCGAGCGCGGCGCGCGCGAATGCGTGGCTGCACTGTAACTGACTGATTACCATACAGACTTACTGGTCAATCAAACCAATATTTGGTTGACCAGTTTTCGTTTTTTTGCCTACCTGTACGTGCCAACTTCCAGTGCTAATGGTATAGTTTGTCATTGACGATCAACGTAAGATCGCCCGATGCGCACGCTTATCGAGCCAGGGTATCAATCGCAACTTATTAAATACGCACTCTTTGTCGGTCGGATAAGGTGTTCACGCCGCATCCGGCAATAATTTGATTAACCGCACCTAACGGACACAACATCATGAAATCTGCCACCTCTGCGCAAAGACCTTACCAGGAAGTCGGGGCGATGATCCGCGATCTGATCATCAAAACACCGTACAATCCTGGCGAACGACTGCCGCCGGAGCGTGAAATCGCAGAAATGCTCGAGGTCACGCGTACTGTGGTGCGTGAGGCGTTGATCATGCTGGAGATCAAAGGACTGGTAGAAGTGCGTCGGGGCGCCGGTATTTATGTTCTCGACAGTTCAACCAGCCACACTGCCGACAACGCAGATGCCAACGTCTGCAATGATGCCGGTCCTTTTGAGCTGTTACAGGCGCGTCAGTTACTGGAAAGTAACATCGCGGAATTTGCCGCTTTGCAGGCCACCCGCGAAGATATCGTCAAAATGCGCCAGGCATTGCAGCTTGAAGAACGCGAACTGGCCTCCAGCGCACCGGGCAGCAGTGAAAGCGGCGATATGCAGTTCCACCTCGCCATCGCGGAAGCGACGCATAACAGTATGCTGGTGGAGTTGTTCCGTCAGTCCTGGCAGTGGCGTGAAAACAATCCGATGTGGATCCAGTTGCACAGCCATCTGGATGACAGCTTGTATCGCAAAGAGTGGCTGGGCGATCACAAACAGATCCTCGCCGCGTTAATCAAAAAAGACGCCCGTGCGGCGAAGCTGGCAATGTGGCAGCATCTGGAAAATGTGAAACAGCGCCTGCTGGAATTTTCCAATGTTGATGATATCTATTTTGACGGCTATCTCTTCGACTCCTGGCCGTTGGATAAAGTTGACGCCTGACCCTTATTTCTGGTGCCAAGTTGAGCAGCTTTGCACCAGGCCTTTTAGCCACGTAATAACCGATATTATTAATAAACGATGAGTAATTTAATAATTACTTATTACATGTCTTTTATAAACATTTTATATCTATTTAAATCTGAGTGATTATTCGGAATAATCAAAATATATTGATTTGTTTCTGTCTGGTTTAGTGACTTTTATCAAATTATATCTTTTTAAATAAAAAGTAAGTGGATCTTCATTTCTGTTCAGGGTCTTATACTTTGCGGGCGAGAATCAAGCCTGTTATCAGGCACGGATGCAATGAGCAAAAAGGAATGACTATGGAAAATGAGCATCAACCCAGTGGTGTCAAGCCGTCAGGGCAAGATATCGATGCCGCTAAACGTCAGGAGTGCGCAAAATGATGCGCCAATTACTTCAGACCGTATTACCTGAAAACACAGGCAGCAATACATCATCGCTGCGTGATTCCGTATGTCGGGATCTCTTTCAACTTTTCAATTCTCCTCATTCACCGCTACCTGCATTACTTATTTCAGGTATGCCAGAGTGGCAAGGGGATAATCAGAGCGACAAACATCTCCAGAGCTGGTATTGCCGCCAGCTGCGTTCCGCTCTTTTATTTCATGAACCACGTATTGCTGCATTGCAAGTGAGTCTGAAAGAAGCATATTGCCACGATCTGACGATCAGTCTGGAGATGATGCTGTACCACGATGATGAACCTCTGACGCTTGAGTTGGTCTGGCAGCATGGCGGTTGGTACAGTGCGACGGTGGGAAAAGTCAGCTAAATACCATCTTCTGCGTTTTACTCTGTCAGCCGTCCGAACGGGCTTCTACGTCCATTCGGGCGGCAGACAATCGCTTATGTAGTTTCAAACGTTCCTTTCACACACGCCTTGCCGTCTTTGACCATCAGTTTGCCGTGAGCGTACACCTGCTCAATGCGCAGTTCCGGTGTCATAACCAGCAAATCCGCGTCATTGCCGGGCAGAATTTCACCTTTCCCTGTCAGGTTGAGGAAACCGGCGACGCTGCTGGTGAGTGGACGCACGGCATCGCTGATACTGAAACCGAAGTCTTTGACCAGCACCTGTACGGTTTCCAGCAAAGTCTCAAAACCGGCAACGCCGATATGCGTTAAATTCCCCTCGTCGTCAAAGAACGGCTGGCTACCGTTGCCGTCGGAGCTGAGGGTGATGCGAGCCAGCGGAATACCCGCCTGAACGGCGCGGGCAATCCCTTCTGCAGGGGCGACCGGCTCGTCAATGCTGCTGGTGATGTCGATGGTGCCGCCTTTCAGGGCGAACTCCAGCGCCTGTTCAAACAAAGGAACGTTACGGTTAACGTGCGTCGGCAGTAACTTGCTGATTGGCACATCGCAGTTTTCCAGGAGGTCATAGATTGGCTGTAACGCCTTTTTGCTGTCGCCCATGTGGAACACGGTGACGCCAGGTTTACCGCCGAGCAAGCCACCAACGCGGGATTCCGCCGCCATATTGGCCAGATGATAAACATCCGGTGCGGCAGAGCGGTGATCAGAAATGGCACATTTCACACCAATCACCCGATCGATAATCGCCACATCTTTTTCCACGGAACCCGTAATGGTGCGGGAAGGTACATGATACGCACCGGTCAGCATCCAGGCGCTGATACCTTCTTCATTGAGCGCACGGGTCTTGGCAAGGAGGGATTCCGGGTGGCGAGAGATAGAGTCGGTGCCAAGCAGGCCAACCACCGATGTGACGCCCGCTTCCGTCAGGCGGCTTAACGCCACTTCCGGCGTGCGTGTCGTGGGACCAGCTTCGCCGCCGCCGCCAATCAAATGAACGTGTTGATCAATAAAGCCAGGGCAGAGGATCTGCCCACTGAGATCGACAACCGTGCAGTCCGGTACGATGTCAGAAGGGATATTGCTGGCAACGGCGATAATCTTGCCGTTAGCGACGAGGACATCGCAAACTCCCCGATCTTCCGGCGCATACAAATGCGCTCCCTGCAGCAGGATGAAACCGGCTGCGGAATAATCAATCATATAAACTCCTTGTTAAACAATAAACTGCATAACCCAGATCGACAGAAAAGCGTTAATCACGCAGACCGTGATGATATGCAGATGGTATTTAGCATTCACTTCGGCTGTCTCCAGGCTGCGACCGACATTTTGCACCGTGCTGGCCATTAAATACATTGCGGGCAGTAAAACGGTGTTAATGGTCAGGCTGACAGCAACTATTGCGGTTGAGTTTCTTGACTGGCAAGGGAAATGCCCCAAAGGAAAATACCAGGGCGCTCTTCTCTGGTATGGCGGGGAGAAAAATCCCCCCTTATGAAGTCGCCGTTTGCAGCTTAAATAATTGCACTGTGCTGATGAGCGCGGCAATAAACAGCGCCGCTGCGCCACAAAGCGTGGAGTTGGCGAGCGCCGACGTTCCGTTGCCGAGCATACTGGTCAGTGCCGGGCCGAGAATTTGCCCAATGCCATAAATAAGCGTCACAAAGCCTAACAGGTTGAGATTTCCCGGCACACTAAGCTGGCGGGCGATGGTCATCACCAGCGAGGTCGTGCCCATAAAGGTGCCGCCAAAGCCAATACTGCTGATGATGAGTAATAAAGGAGAACTGCTGGCGAGGGTTAACAGTACGCAGATAGCCTGTACCAGCAAATTCACCGTCAGGCAGGGTAACGCCCCCCAATGTTTTGCTGCCCACAACCAGCCAAAGCAGCCTGGCACAATCGACAAGCCGACCAGCGTCCAGAGATGGGCGGTCAGTAACGGCAGGCCGGCGTCTTTCGCCATGAGCGGCAGATAAGTGGCAACGATGATATAACCAAAACCCGCCAGACCGTACAGAATAGCCAGCAACCACCAGCTCATAGGTTGTTGATTGGTTTTTGCTAACGGCGCAGGCGTGATGGTGTTTTTTTTCGAGGGGATCAAAAGCGCCAGTACAATCAATATCATGCCAGAAAGCGCCCCGGCACCTTGCCATAGCGTTTGCGAGGAGAGGGCAAAATGCAGCCCAGCCAGCACATATTCATTGCCTAGTGCGATGCCAACACCAACGCCAGAAAACAGTGCCGCAAGTACAAAAGGATGGCGGGTATGTTGCATGATGAGCGTCGAGCCGAAAATCAACATCCCGGCGCTGGCGATACCCGCCAGAAAGCGAACCAACAACACCAGAATAAACGACGGCAACCACGCCATCGCGAGGATCAACAAGCCGGTTGCCAGGGCGCAAGCCAATAAAAACGGGCGCAGACGTGAGGGTAAATGAAATGCGCCGAATGAAAACAACAGGCTTCCAGCCAGATACCCAGCGTAGTTGCCGCTGGCAATCCACGATAGTTCGTTAAATGAAAACTGCCCCTCCGCCAGCATAACTGGCAGCATCGGCGTATAAAGAAAGCGACCTAACCCCATACCTAAGGTCAGAACCAGCATCCCGAAAAGCGCGGTGCTGAAGGAAAAGCGTTCTACGGGATGCGATGACGGGGACATGTTTTACCTTGCTTGTCTTTTTGTTGTTAACAAGTTAATAACAAAAAGGTGAAACATGCCAGTCTGTTAATGTGATGATGTAGGGGTAAAGCGATAAAAACGATTCGGTTCGCCAACGATATAAATATTGCCAGAGGCATCCATCGCAATCCCTTCAGCCTGTTTGATGTTATGTGACAAACCCCGACTGCCTTTGGTTAGTGACATTTCACCGATAACCTCGCCAGCCAGCGTTACTTCCTGGAGTGCGCGTGATTCATGAGACAGCACCAGAAGCGTATTTTTTTGTTGGTTAAATTCTGCGCCGGACACATCATCTAAAGTAAATTGACGTTGTAGTTCCTTGTCTTTGCTGATGTGCAATTCATTGCTACTTAGTAGCCCGTTAACTTTGTAGACCTCAATCGGATTTTTCTCTTTAAAAAACCAGAAGGTGTGATCCTGGCGAGAATAAGCCAGCCCTTCAAAACCACTATTGGTTGGCGTTTCCTGTAACGGAATTTTTATTTTTTTGAGGATTTTTACTTCTGACTTTTCATTAAGTGAAATCACATAAATGGCATAATCGCGTTCATCACTGATGACGAATTTATTATCACCAATATATTCGATAGTCTCGAGATCTTTCACAAAATCCAGAGGAATGGTGCGGAGCAGATCCCCATTCGTGGTCATTTCAACAATCGCCGCAGGTTTATTGATAGTGCTAAACAGGGTATTACTCTGCGCAGACCAGGTCAGTGAGGAGATATTATTCGTTACACCTGCAATCTCTTTGCCATCAATAGTCACGTGGTAATTTTGAAACCCTGCGGGATAACTGCTTTTGCGAGCGCAAGATTGCACGAAGAAAGCACACACTGCCACAATGGCAAAAAGAATAATAATGCTGATACGTTTACTTAACGAAAACCTTTTTGTCATGGCATATCCATCCAACAAAATCAATAAGATATCGATAAGTATACGTAGTGATCTTAATGAATCCTTAACGCGGAGCCAGATCGTAATGCGCAATGCATTTCCTGTCGCTGTCTTTCTTCCTGTTACTGACGAATGCAGGCAGATATCGCATTCAGCTCGTTGCGCAATGACAAAGATTGCGCAGGCTCTTTCTCTGCTTCTTCGAGAGTTTCAGTTGAGGTGGAGCAACCGCATCGCAGGCCGTTAGCATCTTCTGCGGCATAAACGTGCAGTAAGTGCCGACCAGCGGAATGCCGCATTTCGGAGAACTGCTCGAAAATGGCGACAAATGGCATGATTTTCCTTCCCCGTACACGGGAGACAATGAAAAAGGCCGCATTATTACCATGATTTGAGTTTGCTTTATTTGTTCTCTCTCGCGGTTAAAAATTGCCGAGGGGTAACAAAGTCGGGATTTGCGATAAAAGATACAGTATCAATCCAATACAACCACCAACCAGCGTACCGTTGACGCGGATAAACTGGAGATCTTTGCCGATATTTAACTCGATTTGCCGCGACATATCCCGCGCATCCCAGCTTTTCACCGTGTCAGTAATGTGGCGTGTCAGGAATGCCGAAAACTCTGGTGCGACGCGGTGCACAGCCTGTTCGAGATGACCATTTAACGACGCCCGCAAGGCATCATCGGCAATTAACGTCTCGCCAAACCATTGACCCGCCCGCGCGATACGTTCCTTCACGCGAGAATCTTCGCTATTGATATCGGCCTTCAACCATTCCCGCAAATCCCCCCACAATTCACCGAGATAGCGGTTAAACGCTTCATCTTCTTTCAGATACGCTTTGATATTGTCGGCGCGCGCCGCCATTTCCGGATCGTTTTTCAGCTTATCGATCAGCGCAAAGGTAGCGCGATCAAACGCATGGCGGATCTGATGCGCGCGATTGCGGCTGATATCATCAAGCAAAGAATTAACTGCGTCAGAAACCAGTTCTGCACTGTGTTCACCCAGCCATTCAGTCGGCAAAATTTTCGCTTTCAGCGGATGCTCGCTCTCCAGCCAGCGGACGATCTGTTGGGCGATAAATTTGCGTGATTTATCGCGCTGGAGCAGGGCGATCAGTTGTGCGATCAGAGTATCCAGCAGCACCTGATGACGATCGTTTTTGGTCATGCTTTCCAGCATTAACGCACTGGTGCCGGAAAGATCCACTTTATCAATCGCCCGATGCACCGCGCGCTTAAGCAGACGCTGAATACGCGCATCATCGGTAAGTTCGAGAAAACCACTCATGATCTGCAAAAGATGCTGCCCAACGCGGCGGGCGTTTTCTGGCTGACTAAACCAGTTACCGATTAACAACGCCGGTTCATGACGACGAATTAACGCCACCAGGGATTGGGTATCGAGAAATTTTTCCTGTACGAACTGCCCGAGATTTTCGCCAATCCGGTCTTTATTACGCGGGATAATCGCCGTATGGCGAGAAATAATCGGAATCGGCACGCGGCGAAACAGCGCCACCACCGCAAACCAGTCAGCCAGAGCGCCGACCATTGCCGCCTCCGCAATCGCCTTCACGCCGCTCACCCAAAAATTGGGGGGCAAAAAAAGCGTAACGATAAAAGTCGCGGCAGCAACGAGCAGTAAAGAGAGCGCCAGCATTTTGGCGCGTCGGAGTTCAATGATTTTATTCATATCGTAAGAATAGAGCCTGACGGCAGGTTCACGCAAAAATCGAGATGCCTTCCAGAAAAATGTATCGCTTGCAGGAGAACAAAAATAGCCTGGAAAGCGCCTCGGGGAATGAGATATTGCCGGGTGTGAGCGGAATTAGGAATCGCTAAAGTCGGACTATCTCTTCAACAGGTGACGGATCGCCATGACAAACTTCACCACCAGTACGCCACATGACGCATTATTTAAATCTTTTCTCACGCACCCTGACACCGCGCGGGATTTTATGGAGATCCACTTACCAAAAGGTTTACGTGAACTGTGCGATCTCGACACCTTAAAACTGGAATCAGCCAGCTTTGTCGATGAAAAATTGCGGGCGCTGCACTCCGATATTTTATGGTCGGTAAAGACCCGCGAAGGCGATGGTTATATCTATGTGGTGATTGAACATCAGAGCCGCGAGGATATTCATATGGCCTTTCGCCTGATGCGATATTCCATGGCGGTGATGCAGCGTCATATAGAGCATGATAAACGCCGACCACTACCGCTGGTCATTCCGATGCTGTTTTATCACGGCAGTCGTAGTCCTTACCCCTGGTCTTTGTGCTGGCTGGACGAATTTGCCGACCCGATTACCGCTCGGAAACTTTATACCGCTGCGTTCCCGCTGGTGGATATCACTGTGGTGCCGGACGACGAGATTGTTCAGCATCGCAGAGTTGCCCTACTGGAGTTGATCCAAAAGCATATCCGCCAGCGCAATATGATGGGGCTGATTGATCAACTGGTAGCATTACTGGTTACAGAGTGCGCTAATGACAGCCAGATAACCGCGCTGTTAAATTACATTTTACTGGCTGGTGATGAAGCGAGTTTTAAGGAGTTTATCAGCGAACTTACCAGGCGAATGCCACAACACAGGGAGCGAATCATGACGATTGCAGAGCGAATTCATAATGCGGGATGGCTGTTGGGAAGGGAAGAAGGGAGGATCGAAGGCAAAGAAGAAGGTAAAGAAGAAGGGGAACAGCGCCTTCTCCGATTATTTTTGCAAAATGGTGCAGATCCTGAATGGATACAAAAGATTACCGGACATTCATCAGAGCAAATACAGGCATTAGGTCAGTCTTTGCCTGACAGTTACCGCGATTCAGGGATCGAATAATAATCAGAGACTGATGACAAACGCCAAACTTCCTGATGCGCTACGCTTATCAGGCTTACATAGCCCATGCCATATATTGAATTTGCAATATTCTGTATGCCGGATAAGGCGCTCGCGCTGCATCCGGCATGAACAAAACGCTTTTTGCCTAAGCCATGCTGGAACGTAGAGATGTTGCTATAGAGACAAAACGAGCCACAAGCTATTCGTCAGAGGAAATTCAGGCGCGTCGTTAAGATGCCGTATTTATTCCATTGCCCGATACACGGCCTCGCCAATTTGCTTCAGTGCTTCGCGGTAGGTTTCGCTGAGCGGCAAAGCGCAGTTGATGCGCAGGCAATTACGGTATTTACCGGAAGCTGAGAAAATCGAGCCTGCCGCCACCTGGATTTTCATGCGGCACAATTGCCGCGCGACGCAGACCATATCGACCTGTTCAGGCAATTCTATCCACAGTAAAAATCCGCCTTTCGGGCGCGTAATACAGATTTCGCAGGGAAAATATTCCCGTATCCAGCAGGTATAAAGCGCCATATTGCGCTGATAATTCTGCCGCATCCGCCGGATATGGCGATGATAGTGACCTTCCTGCACAAACGTCGCCGCCGCCATTTGCGTGGACGGTACATTAAAGCTGCTGGTGGCGTATTTCATATGCAGCAGTTTATCGTGATATCGCCCCGGCGCGACCCAGCCCACGCGCAGGCCTGGCGCAATGCTTTTACTGAACGAACTGCACAGCAGCACCCGACCATCGATATCCCATGAATGAATAGTACGCGGGCGTGGATACTCCGTTGCCAGTTCGCCGTAGACATCATCTTCAAAAATCACAATATCATGACGCTGAGCGAGAGAGAGAACGGCTCGTTTGCGGGCGTCCGGCATAATAAATCCCAGCGGATTATTGCAGTTTGGCACCAGAATGATGCCTTTAATCGGCCACTGTTCCAGCGCCAGTTCCAGAGCTTCAACGCTGATACCGGTTTCTGGATCGGTTGGGATTTCAATCACTTTCACGCCCATACCGCGAAGCATCTGCATTGAACCGTAATAACACGGGGATTCGACCGCGACAATATCGCCCGGTTTACACACCGCCATTAACGCCAGCGACATCGAGTTATGGCAGCCGCTGGTGATGATGATGTCATCGGCGGTGATTACCGAACCGCTGTCGAGCATCAGACGGGCAATCTGCTCGCGCAATACCCGCTGACCGGCTAATGAGTCATAACCGAGAACGGTTTGCAGATTATGCTGCACCACCCGGCTTAGCTCCCGCCAGAGCGGTTTCAGGCTGGGCGCTTCGACATCCGGCGTGCTTTTACTGAACGGAACAATGGAACTGTCGCTATGCGCTTCCAGCATATCCAGCACCTGATCCCACTGGGTAATCTCTACCGGGCGCTGCACCGGACGCGTCATTGGCGGCACTGGTGGCTGGGCTTTATGTTGCGCGACAAAATAACCCGAACGCGGCTGCGGAGTGATGAGCTTCATCGTTTCCAGCGTCTGATACGCCTGCTGCACGGTGCTGATACTGACGCCGTGCTCCTGACTTAAGCTGCGCACCGACGGCAATTTCTCCCCGTGACGATACAGCCCTTGCTCAATCCGTTCGGCAAGCAGAGTAGCCAGATGTTGATAACGCGTCATGCTGTATTCCTTATTTGGAGCATACAGAGAGAAAAACCGGTACAGATGAGGCTAAAAAACCGGATGCAGATGCTGTTTTAACCTGCCTGTATGTTAAATAAAAGTAATATTTGCATCTGTATTGTGAACTGCCAGAAGGCGGATGATTAAGCCTCTGAAAGATGAGGAGGCAGCAGATGGAATTTCACGAAAACAGAGCCAAAGCGCCGTTTATCGGCTTCGTGCAACTCTGGCAGGCGGTGCGAAGCTGGTGGCTGAAAAAGCAGACCCGGCGGGTGTTACAGCAGATGAGTGATGAACGGTTGAGGGATATTGGGTTACGCAGGGAGGATGTGGAGTGAGGGGCTGTTCGTCGCGGATAAACAGGATTTCTCTATAACCTTCACAAGGAAGTGTTTATTATTGTGAAATCATCGCTTCACGGAAAGACGTCAGAATGAAAGCAACAGAAGCCCGTTTACTCGATTTTTTAAAACGTTCGCAGCAGTTTGTTATTCCCATTTATCAACGCACCTATTCATGGACAGAGCAACAATGTCGGCAACTTTGGGACGACATCATTCGTGCCGGAAAGCGTGATGATATATCAGCGCATTTTATCGGTTCGGTTGTTTATATAGAGCAGGGGTTGTATCAGGTTTCCGGTATTTCTCCGTTGCTGGTCATTGATGGTCAACAGCGGCTGACGACCGCAATGTTGCTGATTGAGGCTTTATCGCGCCATCTTGGCGAAGAAGAAGTTTTTGATGGCTTTTCGGCAATGAAATTGCGTAATTATTATTTACTCAATCCTTATGAGTCCGGTGAGAAAGGATTTAAATTACTGTTGACCGAGACCGATAAAGACAGTTTGCTGGCATTAATAAAACAAAGACCAATGCCAGAAAACTATTCCCATCGAATAATGGAAAACTTTACTTTCTTTGATGAGCAAATTGCCAAACTCGGTGATGATTTGATCCCCTTATGTCGTGGGTTAGCAAAGTTATTAATTGTCGATGTGGCGCTTAATCGTGGTCAGGATAATCCGCAACTGATTTTTGAAAGTATGAACTCCACCGGTAAGGCGTTAAGTCAGGCCGATCTGGTGCGCAATTTTATTCTGATGGGCCTCGAACCAGAGCATCAAACCCGGTTGTATGAAGATCACTGGCGTCCAATGGAAATCGCTTTTGGTCAGCAAGGTTACAGCGAATATTTTGACAGTTTTATGCGTCATTATCTGACGGTAAAAACGGGGGAGATCCCTCGGACAGATGAAGTCTATGAGGCATTTAAACTACATGCCCGCAGCCAGAGTGTTGCTGAAAAAGGTGTAGATCGGCTGGTTGAAGATATACACATCTACGCGGAGTATTACTGTGCAATGGCATTGGGTAAGGAAAGTGACAAATCGCTTGCCACGGCTTTTCAGGATTTGCGCGAGTTAAAGGTCGATGTTGCGTATCCTTTCTTACTGGCGCTTTATCATGACTATAAAAATGGCGTTTTGTCTCACGAAGATTTCCTGCGCATAATTCGTTTAATTGAATCTTATGTTTTCCGCCGTGCAGTGTGTGCAATTCCGACGAATTCTTTGAACAAGACGTTTGCCACTTTTTATAAAGTCATTAATAAAGAAAAATATCTGGAAAGCATTCAGGTACATTTTATGAACCTGCCTTCATATCGTCGTTTTCCCAACGATGATGAATTTAAACGGGAATTAAAAGTTCGCGATCTCTATAACTTCCGCAGTCGCAGCTACTGGTTACGACGACTGGAAAACGATAAACGCAGAGAGCGCGTGGAAGAGTTTACGATTGAACACATTATGCCGCAGAACGAAAATCTGTCGGCTAAATGGCGCGAAGAGCTGGGAAGCGACTGGCAGCGTATTCATAAAGAATTGTTGCATACGTTGGGGAATCTCACTTTAACGCGCTATAACTCCCGCTACAGTGACAGACCTTTCGCGGAAAAACGCGATATTGAAGACGGCTTTAAGCATAGCCCGCTCTATTTGAATATCGGTCTTGGACAGTGCGAAAAATGGGATGAAGCCGCCATTCGCGCCCGAGCCGATCGTCTGGCCGATCTCGCGGTTCAGGTCTGGCAAGCGCCTTCTCTTCCTGAAGAGGTATTAGCTGTTTATCGGGGTCAGCCGGAGAACAAAACCAGTTACAGCCTGAGTGATTATCCTTTCCTTGCTGATGGTTCGCATAGCCGGGTGTTATTCGATCATCTTCGCGATGAAGTTATGCGCCTGGACGCAGGGATCACACAGGAAGTTTTAAAGCTGTATATTGCGTTTAAAGCGGAAACGAATTTTGTTGATGTTGTGCCGCAAAAAAGCCGACTGCGATTGTCGCTTAATATGCAGTTTCATGAACTGGTCGATCCGAAAGGTATTGCCAAAGATGTGACAAATGTTGGGTGCTGGGGCAATGGTGATGTGGAAATTGGTTTCAGCGACCTCGCACAACTTCCTTACATTATGGGATTAATTCGTCAGGCATTTGAAAAACAGATGGAGAGTGCGTTGGTATAACGCGGCGAATAATACCCGGTAGCACTGGCGCTACCGGGTCAATCTATCAGGCGACTTTCTGTTTACCGGCAATCACCCCAATAAATTCCTGCACCTGCTTTTGTTTACGTGCCGACAGCTTGCACACCTGGCGCAGTGACTGCATCAGTTCGCTCTCTTCGGCGGTGGGTGGTTGGGCGGTGAGGACAATACAGCCTTCCATTACTTTGACATCTACCGCCGTGCCGGTGGCAAAACCGGCGGCTTTCAGCCACTGACCTTTCAGGGTGATGGCGGGAATACGGCTGTAATCCGGGTAGCGACTCGCATAACTCACGGTTAATTGACGGTTATTTGCCGGGGAGACTTTTGCTTCGAACGGTTGTGCAATAGAATGCGTGTCAGTCATGATTACTATTCCTTAGAAATAGGGATTGTGATTAGCGGTGCGGGTGTGTTGGCGCACATCCGCACCGCGCTAAATACCTGGATATATCATCAGTAAATACAGGGAAAGTCCAGCTAAAAATTAATGAAAAATAAGATGAAAATTAGCGTGAAATATAATTTTTGGTGATGTGAATAAAGCGGCTATTTAGCCGCTTTATTGGTTTTTTGAGGGCGAGGAAATTAGTTTATCGCCGCGTCAGTGAGTGCGTCTGCAAGGTGCAGTTGGGTTTGTTTGGCTTTATGGAGACGATATTTAATTTCCGAACATATATCCAGCATTAAATTAACAGTAGTTATCCATTTTTGTTGAATAGAAATTTCTGGAACAATAATTTGTATTTCTTCGACAATTTTTTTGCTAATTTTCGGCATTGTTCCAGATGTTCCTGTCATTCTGTCCCACATAAAGTTACGAACGAGAGGCGATGATAACCAAATCGAAGCATATTCAGGTAGTAGATTATCATTTGTTCGTATTTTCATCATGAGATCTGGATAAATAATATTTTTGTAATCTTCATTAATTAGCACGTTACAACCGACAAAGTTTGCAGAATTTCCCCGTTGAATTAAAATGTCACCTTTTTTAAGAAAAAGATGACTATCTTTTTCTATATCGACATCTACAAACTTTGTTTCATTCAAATTTAATTGTCCATAAGATGTCGCTCCAAGTTTTAAGACTTTTAATTGTGTTTCTTTTTTGGATTCAACAGGAGAAAGTCCATTTTTTGGCCCAAATGAAAGATATGTTCTAAGTTTTTTATAATCTGCATTATTCGTATTATTTAGCAACTTACCCATTACGGCCAGTTGAAGAATGGTCTGTTTTAACGCATCCACGCTGGCTTCGGTGGTAAATAGGGTGTCGAAATGCTCGCTAATACGCGCCCAGTTTTCAGCCAGTTCCTCTGCGTTTTGGCTGTCTGTAAGCGTTCCTAACAGTGTTTCAACCAGTTGCTGATGTGCGTCCAGGCTGGTCAAGGATTGCTGTTCCAGTTGGTCGCAGAGGGACATTAATTCATTGATTTTTATAATTATTCTATTTTGTTCTTTATGCGATAGTACAGGAAGTAGTTTGGCTGCAATATCAGATTTATTGAAACCATCTTGTGCAGAACGTGAAACTCCAGAAAATAAACTTTGACCTAGCGGGCTTTTCAGTAACCAGAAAAGAAAACTAGTAACGTAAAGATTAAGTGAATTGTCTATTTTTATTAGAGCTACGTTATATGCTCCATCTTTTCCCCAAAATACCTTACCAACAGATGCACCGTAACGACCAATTAGTATATCTTTTGAAGTACAGAATTTTGAAGCTTTGTCTGCAGGAATATATATAGGTTGGGGAGAATCACCCAAATCTCTAATTTGAATTAATTGAACGTACCCTTCTTTTGATTCTTCAATGAAATAAGATTTTGGTGGTTGACTACCGCCACTAAAGTCTAGGACTGTTTCAAACCGCACCCACTCCCATCCCTCCGGCAATTCAAATGGCTTCTCTTCCTCGCTAATTTCCGGCAGTGATTTTTGCTTTTTAATTTTGCCTTGCTTCACCAGCTCTGCTTTTTCCGCCGCAATACGCTTCAGCAGCTCCGACGCGGGTTCATCATTCGGATCCTGCGGCACCAGTTTACCGCGCACCGCCAGTTCCAGAATCAGCTCACGTAATTTCTTAATGCCATACAAATCAATTTTACCGGAACTGCCGCGCCCGGCGGTGGAACGGGTTTGCAACGCCGAGGTCCAGGTTTCCATATGATCAACGATCAGCTTTTCCACACTCATCAGTGAACCTCCTTGCCAGACAGCGCAGCGCCAAGAATATCGCGAAGTTGATTACGCAGCGTCTGGATCTCCGCCTGCTGTTTTGCATACTGCACTAACAGTTCGTCCGGATCATGGCTGACGGTTTCCGCCTGATGTGGGTTTTTAATATCCAGATTGAAGTTACGCGCAATGACATCATCAATGCTGACTTTCCAAGCCTGCTCATTCTCGACGCGGCTGGCAAAACCATCAGCCTCGTTGCCCCACCAGTCGATCTCCGCCTGAAACTCTTCAAACTTCATCGGCTTGGTTTTGCTGTAGTTTTTCACGCCCGCCGGATACGGATGTTCATAGAACCAAATCTCTTTGGTTGGTTGACCTTTGGTAAAGAACAACAGGTTGGTTTTAATGCCGGTATAGGGATTAAACACACCATTCGGTAAACGCACGATGGTATGCAGGTTGCACTCTTCGGTAAGTAGCTTTTTGATTTTGGTTTTAACGCCTTCGCCAAATAGCGTGCCATCCGGCAATACCACCGCCGCACGACCGTTTTTCGCCAGTACTTCCACAATCAGTTGCAGGAACAGATCCGCCGTTTCGCGGGTTTGCATCTCTGCCGGAAAGTTCTTCTCAATACCGTCTTCTTCCGTGCCACCAAACGGCGGGTTGGTAACAATGACATCCAGTTGCTCATCCCAGGAGGAAAGCGGTTTGTTCAGGGTGTTGTCGTGACGAATTTGTACCGGTACTTCAATGCCGTGCAGCAGCATATTGGTGGTCGCCAGCAGGTGCGGAAGCTGTTTTTTCTCAACACCGTGGATCTGTTGTTGCAGCGTCTGATGATCGGCGACGCTCTTCACGTATTTGTTCTTTACATGATCGAACGCGCAGGCAAGAAAACCACCCGTACCGCAGGCCGGGTCCATAATGGATTCGCCGAGTTTCGGATCAACGCGATCCACCATAAAGCGAGTGACGGCGCGTGGAGTATAGAATTCGCCCGCATTGCCCGCAGATTGCAGATCTTTAAGGATCTGTTCGTAAATATCACCAAACAGATGGCGTTCGCTGGCGCTGGTAAAGTCAATTTCGTTCAGCTTGTTGATCACCTGACGCAGTAGCGTACCGTTTTTCATATAGTTATAGGCATCGCTGAACGCCTGCTTCACCACGTAGCCGCGTGGGTTTTTATCGATAGGCGCAGTGAGGTTTTTCAACGCCGGGAACAGATCATCATTAACGAATTCCAGCAGGGAATCACCGGTAATGCCCTGAGCGTTTGCGGCCCAACTGCGCCATAAATAACGCTGTGGGATCGGATATTGATAGTTATCCTGCTCCAGTTCCAGCGCCTCTTCCTGGGCATCGAAGATTTTCAAAAACAGCAGCCAGGAGAGCTGACCGAGACGCTGCGCATCGCCGTCCACACCGGCATCTTTGCGCATAATATCTTGTAATGATTTGATTACTGAACTGATAGACATGTTGTATTCCATGAAAAACAAGGCCTTCTGCAACATGATGGTTGCAGAAGGCGCAAAAGAGAGTTGTTAAGCAGAGCGGGGCGGTAATTGGTAGATTTCGTTTTCCAGCTCGCTGAGCGCCTGATTATACCCGTTACGGTCGCCAAATCCGGTTTTAATAATCTCCGGTAAGGTGCCCATGCTGTCGAATGGTTTAAGTTTCAGCACCTGAATACTTTCGATCTCCTGTACGCCCGCATCGGCGTATTTATCCAGCAGATTATCGAGCACGGCTTGCGCTGCTTCAGAGTATTTTGTGAAGTAGTTCCGCTTGCGCACGTTCTCGGCGCGCTCTTTGCGGGTTAACGGCGGCTGACCATACACTACGTGGCAAAGCATGTCGAACGGGTCGAGATCTTTACCGACTTCTTCTGCCAGCACTTCCCAGATGATCCCCTGTTGCTCCAGCTCGTGAATGATCGCTTCTTTGCGATCGGCGTCCTGCCACTTGCGGGTAAAGTCATCCAGCGAGGCATATTCTTTGAGCAGTGTTTTACGGGTGTAATCTTTAAAGGATTCGGTAACCAGTTTTCCGTCGGCATCGTAATACTGAACGCGCTGTGCAATAACGCCCACCGCCACGCCATTGACGTGAAACTTGCGGATTTTCTTCTCGTCTTCTTCCGGAAGTGGGCCAACATCATCGGTATCGGTAACCTGGTATGGCGGCGCAGGCGGTTCATCAACGCCTGTCACCTGCTCTTCGTCATGTTCGCTGATTTCTTCGAGTTTCTCTTCAAAATCAGATTCTGGATCGGCGATATCCTCTAGTGTGGTATCCATGACTTTTTCGGGAATGCCATCGAAACGCTCATCGGCAAACAGTTCGGTGGCTTTTTTAAAGTCGAGGATGGTAAACCAGAGTTTGCCGTAACGTTCGTCGATGCGTGTACCACGACCGATAATCTGCTTGAATTTGGTCATCGACTGGATGTTCTGATCCAGTACTACCAGTTTGCAGGTTTTAGCATCCACACCGGTGGTCATCAGCTCTGAAGTGGTCGCGATAACCGGGTACGGTTTTTTCGGGTTGATGAAGTTATCCAACTGAGCTTTGCCAATTTCATCATCACCGGTAATTTTCATGACGTATTTGTCGTTCTTTTTCACCTGCTCCGGGTTGAGATTAACCAGGGCGCGGCGCATACGTTCTGCATGATCGATGTCGTTACAGAAGACGATGGTTTTATCCATCGGGTTGGTGCGCTTGAGGTAGTCGGTAATGGTTCTGGCAACCAGTTCTGTGCGTTCGTCGATTACCATTGTGCGATCGAAATCTTTCTGGTTATAGATACGATCGTCGATCACTTCGCCGTTTAAGTCAGTTTGCCCTTTGGTTGGGCGCCAGCCTTGCAGATCAACATCAATATCAACACGGACAACTTTATAAGGGGCGAGGAAGCCGTCTTCGATCCCTTCTTTTAGCGAGTAGACGTAAACCGGATCGCCGAAGTAATCCGTGCTGGAGACTTCATGGGTCTCTTTTGGCGTGGCGGTTAAGCCAATTTGGGTGGCGGAGCTGAAATAATCAAGGATCTCTCGCCAGGCGCTGTCTTCGGATGCGCTGCCGCGATGGCATTCGTCGATCACGATCAGATCGAAGAAATCTGGTGCGACTTGTTTAAACGCTTTTTGGTCTTCCTCCGGGCCAGTTATAGCCTGATAGAGTGCGAGGTGTATTTCATAAGCGGGATCAATGGTGCGCCCGCTGACTTTGGTCATTGCCGTACCAAATGGCTGGAAATCATTATTTTTGGTTTGGTCGACCAGAATGTTGCGATCGGCAAGGAACAGAATGCGTTTTTTATTTTTTGATTTCCACAGGCGCCAGATGATCTGGAATGCGGTATAGGTTTTCCCTGTTCCGGTCGCCATTACCAGCAGAACACGGTTTTGCCCGTTGGAGACGGCTTCTATGGTTTTGTTGATTGCCTGAAGCTGGTAATAACGTGGCGATTTACCGCTGCCATCGTCGTAATAGTCCTGAGTAATCACCGGAAGCTGAGCTTGTGTGTATCCTTTCCAGAGGCAGAATTTTTGCCAGAGTTCAGCGGGGGAGGGGAAGTCATCCAGCGTTATTTGCTTTTCAAGGCATTCACCTTCGGCTGCGGTAGCATCGCGGAAGATAAAGCCATCACCGTTGGTGGCAAAAACAAAAGGAACGTCCAGCAGGCGCGCGTATTCAATGCCTTGTTGCATCCCTTTGCCAATTTCATGTTTGTTGGCTTTTGCTTCAATCACGGCTAAGGGAATGCCTGGTTTGTGATACAGCACGATGTCAGCAGATTTTACCGTTCTGCGTGCCGCAACTTTACCACGTACGATGACTTTACCGTCCCGGAGTTTGACCTCCTGTCTGATTTGCGTTGTGTTGTCCCAGCCTGCATTGAGAATGGCTGGCATAACGCATTTGGTAATGATGTCTGCTTCCGTCAGGTTACTTAGGTTCAGTTCCGCCATGGGGTGTTCTCGCTTTTATCAGGACGATTCTGATTGTACATAAAATCAATAGGCTGGCTATGACTTAGGGCGGTGTTTCAACGTGAAGTACGTAACAGAGATCTCTGTTATACCTTGCTTGAATTAATCTGGGTATATCAGAGCCAGATAAACAGAAGTTACAGGAACCGTATCATCTCTAACAAAATATATAAAAATCTTATAGTTGCGTTTCTTTCGAGCAGGAAAGATAATGTTATTGTTGATTGTTTAATTGAGTATACAAAATGGAAGCTAAAGAATGTAAGGTGCAGGATATCCTTACTGAAAACAAAAAGTTTATTATTCCTTCTTATCAGCGTCCTTACAGTTGGACGGTAGATAATGCAGAGCAACTCATTGATGACATTTATAAAAGCTCTCAATCAGAAGAGAATGAATATTTTATTGGGAGTATGATTTGTATCAATAAAGGGCAAAATCAGTATGAAGTTGTAGATGGGCAACAACGTCTTACAACGTTAAGCATTATTGTCTCTGAGCTAAAAAAAATCATCCCGATTCAGGGGATAAAAGATGATTTGCAAAAAAGAGTTCTGCCTATTGATGTTTATTCTGATGAAACAGATGAACCAAGACTAATTGTAAGAAAAAAAGAGTATGACCTTTATAAATATTACATACTGCAGGATTCGAAAGATTATAAACCTGAAAAACCATCGGATACTGAGTTAGTATTCATTAGCAACGCTGAAACAATTAGAGATTATTTGTTGCGATTATCTGTTGATGAGTTGAAGTTGCTTGCTAAATATATTTTGCAAAATGTATATATCGTATTTGTGCAAACAGATGATTTCGCATCATCATTTAGACTCTTTAATGTATTAAATAGTCGTGGTTTACCTTTAAGTAATGCAGACCTTTTAAAAAATGCATTGTTTGAATCAGCTTCTACGCATAATAAAAAATCAGAGCAAATAGAATCAGCATGGTCGCAAATTGAAGATATGGTTGGAGTGAGACGGCTTGATAAATTTCTTACTCTTCATAAGCTTTCCGAGAAAAAAGATCGTGACAGGGTGTTACAAAAAGGTTTTGAAGCTTTTATTGAAAATCTCCAACAGCAATTTGATGGAGATGCTATTGCTATGTCACTGATGTTGGTTAATTCTGCAAAAAATTATACTAAGATATTAGAGAATGATTTTGAACATCCTTCAATACGACGAAAAATTGCATCGCTAAGTAATTTAGGGGTAGATGAGTGGATTCCTCCGGTTATGGCATTCATGAATCGGATGGCTCGTACAGAAGATTTTAATTTGGATGATTTTTCGCAATTTATTACAGCCTTTGAGAAGGTGTATATGCATGGGTGGTTAAAGAAACAAATTAAAAGCCAAAGAGAAATGGTTTGTTATTCAGCTCTGGTCGCAATAAATAATGATATGCCTTTTGATTCTGTGATAAATCAGATAAACCAACATGCAGATAATTCAGGTTTTATAGCTGCTCTGGATGAAGATTTATATGAGCCTCGTCCGAATCAAGTGAACTTAATAAAAGCAATTTTGCTTCGCTTAGATATGGAGCAACAAGATGAGAGTGTGATTAAAACCTATACAGGGCGAATCACAATTGAGCATATTCTTCCCCAAGCATTAGTTAATGAATACTGGATTAATAGATTCCAACCTCAAGAGCATGTCTACTGGTTGCATAAAATAGGTAATTTGACACTCATAAGTGGCTCCAAAAATTCTGAAGCACAACACTATGATTTTATCAAAAAGAAATCTATTTATGAGAAACTTAATAGTAAAAGCTCTTTTGATTTAACAAAAGATGTTTGTAATTCTTCAGAATGGGGATTGGCTGAACTGAAAATGAGACATGAAAAAATGAAAACGCAATTGAAGAAGCTTTGGTTGGTCTGACATATCTAAAGAGTTCCACACGTAATAATGTTGCGGTGGAACTCTCGAAAAGTTGATCTTTCTCGAACTTACTTCCTCAACCCCGCAAACGCCGCCCTTATCTCTTCCTCTGGCAGCTGAATCCCGATAAACACCATCGTGCTATGCGGTTTTTCATCGCCCCACGGGCGATCCCAGTCGGCGCTGTAGAGGCGCTGGACGCCCTGGAACAGCAGGCGGTTAGGTTCGCCGTCAATCCATAGCATCCCTTTGTAACGCAGTAGTTTATCCGCCGACTCCAGCAGCAGGTTTTCCATAACGCGGGAAACTTCGCTGATATCTACCGGGTAGTCCAGTTCCACCACAATCGACGAAATATCGTTTTGTTTATCCGCGATAAAGTGGAAACGTGGCTTGGTGCTGACGACGTTCTCTTCCAGCATAAAACCGTTGGTGTTGAACAGCAGGCCCAGGTCGATGTCGCCGTGGGTGACGGTGTAGACCGGTGCGCGGGCGTTGATGCGCGCCAGACGTTCACGCAGTTTTTCTGCTTCGCCAGCGACGTCGGTTTTGGTCAGCAGAATACGGTCAGCGTAGCCAACCTGTGACTGGGCGATGGTGAACTGGTTCATCTGCTCATCGGCATGTACCGCATCCACCAGCGCAATCACGCCGTCCAGCAGGTAACGCTGGCATAAAATCTCATGGGAGAAAAAGGTCTGAATAATCGGGCCGGGATCGGCCATGCCGGTGCATTCAATCACCAGACGGTCGAACTGAATATTGCCCTTGTCGAGATTATCCAGCAGGTCGAGTAGCGCGTCTTCCAGCTCGTTGGAGCGCGAACAGCAGATGCAGCCGTTGGTCAGCGTTTTGATCTGCGTGGCGCGGTCGCCAATTAATTGATCGTCAACGGAGACTTCGCCGAATTCGTTTTCAATCACGGCAATCTTGTAGCCGTGTTGTTCGTTAAGAATATGGCGCAGCAGGGTGGTTTTGCCCGCGCCTAAAAAACCGGTGAGTAGGGTAACTGCAATCGGGTTCATGCTCTCTCCATTAACAACAGCGCATACCGCCTTTACCATCGCCGCCGTAGCGTGCGTTCTGGCGTTCGCGGAAGAATTCTTCATAGCTCATGTACGGCTTGTCGGGATGGTTGGTCTTCATATGCTCGACGTAGTTGTCGTAGTCTGGAATGCCAATCAACATCTTCGCCGCCTGGCCGAGATATTTTTTTGCCTGTCCTAAGTTACCAAACATAGTTCACTCTGATAAGAACAAAGCCCCGCCGAAGCGGGGCTAAACACGGTTAGTGGTGCGAAGAGATCTTCACGCCGCCTTCCGGGATTGGAACGTACGGCGTTTCTTTGTCAGTACGTTTGTCGCTGTTACGCACCTTCAGCCAGGTTTTGAAACCGTAGAAGATGATGCTGTACACCACAATCAGGAACAGAATACTCAGACCCGCGTTGGTGTAGTTGTTCACAACGATGTGGTTCATGTTGGCAATCTGCTGCGCCGTCAGGTCAGTACCGTTAGCAATCTTCTCTTTGTACTGGCTTGCCATGTAGAAGAAGCCTTCCATCTGCGGGTTGGTGCTGAACAGTTTCAGACCCAGCGCCCAGGTGGTGCAGATAAGCAGCCATACCGCCGGAACAACAGTTACCCAGATGTATTGGGTGCGCTTCATCTTAATCAGCACAACGGTGCCCAGAACCAGTGCCACGGCTGCCAGCATCTGGTTGGAGATACCGAACAGCGGCCACAGGCTCTTAACGCCGCCCAGCGGATCGACCACGCCCTGATACAGCAGGTAGCCCCACAGACCCACACAGCCCGCAGTACCGATGATACCGGCAACCAGAGAGTCGGTTTTTTTCAGGAACGGGATGAAGTTGCCCAGCAGGTCTTGCAGCATAAAGCGGCCAGAACGCGTACCGGCATCCAGTGCGGTCAGGATGAACAGTGCTTCGAACAGAATACCGAAGTGATACCAGAAGCCCATGTCAGCCATCGGCAGCACTTTGTGGAACACGTGCGCGATACCTACCGCCAGCGTCGGCGCACCACCTGCACGGTTCAGGACAGAAGGTTCACCAATGTCTTTCGCGGTTTGCAGGATCTGCTCTGGCGAAATCACGAAGCCCCAGGAGCTGACGGTTGCTGCCGCGTGTGCGGTAACGTCTTTCAGCTGCGCCATGATGATCGGCGCGTTCTCGCCCCCCATTTCATGCAGGTTAGGCATGGTGATGCCGAGACCCGCAGGCGGGGTATTCATCGCGAAGTAAAGACCCGGTTCGATGATGGACGCAGCAACCAGCGCCATAATCGCCACGAAGGACTCCATCAGCATTGCGCCGTAGCCAATGAAACGCGCGTCGGTTTCGTTAGCCAGCAGTTTCGGCGTCGTACCGGAAGAGATCAGTGCGTGGAAGCCAGATACCGCACCACAGGCGATGGTGATGAACAGGAACGGGAACAGAGCGCCTTTCCACAGCGGGCCAGTACCGTCAATGTACTGGGTCATCGCAGGCATTTTCAGTTCCGGGTTCAGTACCACGATACCCAGCGCCAGGCCGACGATAACGCCAATTTTCAGGAAGGTTGCCAGATAGTCGCGCGGTGCGAGGATCAGCCACACCGGCAGCAGTGCGGAAACAAACGCATAGCCTATCAGCGCGAAGGTAATGGTGGTGTCTTTAAAGGTCAGTGCCGGACCCCAGTACGGATCGTGAGCAATCACGCCACCGAAGTAGATAGAGGCAACCAGCAGCACGATACCAATGACAGAGACTTCACCCACACGCCCCGGACGGATAAAGCGCATGTAGATACCCATAAACAGCGCAATCGGTACGGTTGAGCAAACAGTGAAGACACCCCACGGACTTTCGGCCAGGGCTTTAACCACAATCAGCGCCAGGACGGCAAGGATGATGATCATGATTAAGAAACAGCCAAACAGCGCGATAGTCCCCGGTACTGGCCCCATCTCTTCTTTAATCATCTCACCGAGAGATGCGCCGTTACGGCGAGAGGAGATAAACAGCACCATAAAGTCCTGAACCGCACCGGCCAGCACCACCCCCGCCAGCAGCCACAGCGTACCTGGCAGGTAGCCCATCTGCGCGGCGAGAACCGGACCAACCAGCGGACCGGCACCGGCGATAGCGGCGAAGTGGTGACCAAACAACACGTAACGGTTGGTCGGAACGTAGTTCAGACCGTCGTTGTTAATAACCGCAGGCGTCGCGCGCGTGGGGTCGAGTTTCATCACTTTCTGGGCGATGTATAGGCTGTAGTAGCGATAAGCCACCAGATACACCGACACAGAGGCGACCACGATCCATAGGGCGCTGACGTGCTCCCCCCGACGTAATGCAACTACCGCGAGGCAGAATGCACCGATGATTCCAAGAATCACCCAGGGTATGTGCTTGAATATCTTTTTAGTATCCATAGTAAAACCTGGCATGTATTGATTAATAGTTGGCCGAAGCCGTTCTAGGTTTGCGTTGCGTTTGAGGAGGTAAATTGACCGCTATCCTGCAGTGATGTTGCCAGAGTTACGCGCGCGTAAAGTAAGGTAAATAACTGAGTGGTTAAATTAGGGACGTAAGCGGTCAGTTTTGCGGTTGAGCGGTATTGAGCAAGGTTTATGAAGGCTATTTATGTGATATTGATCACAACCGAAGCGATTTTTAGCCCTCAGTTGTGTTACTCATATAAAAATTATATTCATGCTATATATATTAAAACCCCATTTCCTCACTGATAATATTATTTTGGCCAATAATATTAATCTATTGGCAAATATCCTCACGTTCAAAATAGATACAGCTAATGTGAAAAATAAGAAAGAAAAATATATCAATACGTGGTTATTGTATTTTTGAACAAAAATAAAAAAGTGAGGTAAATTTAATCAATTTCAGGTCGCTACCTATAAAGTTTTCTCATTCCAGGCCGAAAATTCTGCTATCGGTCAACAGGAAAAGAGAAACCATGTTAAAACGTATCAGGATCGTGACCAGCTTACTGCTGGTTTTGGCCGTTTTCGGCCTTTTGCAACTGACATCAGGCAGCCTGTTCTTTAACGCTTTAAAAAAGGACAAAGAAAATCTCTCCGTCTTACAAACCATTCGCCAGCAGCAATCTACGCTAAATGGCAGTTGGGTTGCGTTGTTGCAGACGCGTAACACCCTCAACCGTGCGGGTATCCGCTACATGATGGATCAGAACAATATTGGCAGCGGTTCAACCGTCGCCGAGCTGATGCAGAGTGCCACTATTTCGTTGAAACACGCGGAAAAAGACTGGGCAGATTACGAAGCACTACCGCGTAACTTGCATCAGAGCACAGCGGCTGCTACGGAGATCAAACGTAATTACGATATCTATCACAATGCACTGGCGGAGCTGATCCAGTTGTTAGGGGCGGGCAAAATCAACGAGTTTTTTGACCAACCTACTCAGGGATATCAGGACGGTTTCGAGAAGCAGTATATGGCGTACATGCAGCAAAACGATCGTCTCTATGACATCGCCGTCGCTGATAATAATGCTGCCTTTAACCAGGCAATGTGGGTGCTGGCGGGTGTTCTGATCGTCGTACTGGCGGTCATCTTCGTCGTCTGGTTTGGTATTAAAACGTCGCTGGTAGCGCCGATGAATCGCCTGATCGACAACATTCGTCATATTGCTGGCGGCGATCTGGTGAAACCGATCGAGGTAGATGGCTCCAATGAAGTGGGGCAACTGGCAGAGAGTTTGCGCCATATGCAAAGTGAACTGGTACGTACCGTGGGTGATGTGCGTAATGGTGCAAATGCCATCTATAGCGGAGCCAGCGAAATCGCTACCGGTAATAACGATCTCTCTTCACGCACTGAGCAGCAAGCCGCTTCGTTAGAAGAGACGGCAGCCAGCATGGAGCAATTGACTGCGACAGTGAAACAGAATGCCGAGAACGCGCGACAGGCAAGCCATCTGGCGTTAAGTGCTTCCGAAACGGCACAACGTGGCGGTAATGTGGTCGATAGCGTGGTACAAACTATGCGCGATATCTCTACCAGTTCGCAGAAAATCGCCGATATTATCAGCGTTATCGACGGTATTGCTTTCCAGACTAATATTCTGGCCTTGAATGCGGCGGTCGAAGCAGCGCGTGCGGGTGAACAAGGGCGTGGTTTTGCGGTGGTCGCGGGAGAAGTGCGTAATCTGGCTCAGCGTAGCGCCCAGGCGGCGCGTGAAATTAAAAGTCTGATTGAAGATTCGGTTGGCAAAGTGGATGTCGGATCGACACTCGTCGAAAGCGCCGGGGAAACTATGGCGGAGATTGTCAGCGCCGTGACCCGCGTGACCGATATCATGGGCGAAATAGCCTCCGCTTCTGATGAGCAGAGTCGCGGTATCGATCAGGTTGGTTTAGCGGTTGTTGAGATGGACCGGGTAACGCAACAGAACGCTGCGCTGGTGGAAGAGTCAGCCGCTGCTGCTGCCGCGCTGGAAGAGCAGGCCAGCCGCCTGACTGAAGCTGTGGCTGTATTTCGTATTCAGCAAGAGCAACAGCGTCAGCGCGAAGCGTTGGCGGTAAAAACGGTGACGCCGGTTGTGCCGCGTAAAGCGGTAGTGGCTGATGGCGGGGATAACTGGGAAACGTTTTAATTGCCACAAAAAATGCCCGATAAGCGATGACTTATCGGGCAAGGGGAGATTACTCTTTATGCGGATCGCTAATGGGTTGATGTACCATGAAGATGTACGCCAGCGCGCCTGCTGCGGTGACGCAACCGCAGATGAGCAGCGCCAGACGGAATGAGTGAGTGGTATCGACAATAAAACCGGTAATAATCGGTGCTAATGAGGCACACATGAAGCTGGCAAAGTTCTGGATACTGCCCACTGACGCAGCCATGCGAGAAGCGACCGCTACGTGAACCAGCCCCCAGCAGGAGGTTCCAGCAAAGTGAAGGCAGAACAGCGCCATGCCAATCAGCAGAACCGCACTCATGGGGGTTGTCGCTTGTGGTACTACCAGAGTAAAGGCGGCTGAAATGAACATCCCGGTAACAATACAGAGCTTACGGTTCTTAATCGGCTTCATCCCGCCTTTGACCAGCCAGTCGGTCACATATCCGTTGAGTAGCATCCCGATCCCACCAAACAGGAAAGGTATTGCTGCCATCAAGCCCGTGCTTTTTAAATCCAGGTGATAGACTGTTTGCAGGTAACCTGGCAACCAGGCAATGTACAACCACCCCGCATAGTTCATACCACTGAAACCGAGCATCATTCCCCACATTGTGCGGTTACGAAACAGGCTGCGCCATTCGGCAAAAGTGAGTGGGTCGCGGCGGGTATTGACGCTACCGGCGTTGAGATAGGTTTGTTCAGCGGCGGTCAGCACCACCTGCTCGCGGTTGCGATAGAACATAAACCAGGCGATGGCGAGAAAAATGCCCAGTAAGCCGATGGTTATAAACATCCCACGCCAGCCGATGGCCAGCATTATCGCCGCCAGAATCGGCGGGCTTATGGCAATACCAATGACGGAGGCCGCGTTGAAAAAGCCCATCGGGCGTCCACGTTCTTTGATGTTGTACCAGTCGTTAATCACTTTAACACCGCACGGGTTCATGGGAGCCTCACCGATCCCCATACCTATGCGCATCAGCACGAACTGCGCCAGGCTGTGCACCATGCCAGACATTGCCTGAAACAGCGACCAGACGATCATCCCTAGCCCCAGCATCAGGCGTGGGCCTTTGCGGTCCAGCAGTATGCCTGCGGGCAATTGCGCAATCCCGTAAGAGAGCGAGAACACGGAGAGTAAAGCGCCCATCTCGGTGGCGTTTAACCCCAGCTCTCCACGAATAGTTACATTTGCTACCGACAGCGAACTGCGATCGAGAAAATTTATTACCGCAGCAATGGTAGTGACTCCAACTTACTGATAGTGT
>NZ_AEJZ01000160.1:0-1131 GCF_000208525.1 Escherichia sp. TW14182 | reverse complement strand
GAATATGGAGGCCTCGGCTTTGTTGATAACGCCATACCCAATCCGGACTGCCCGAAGTGCTGCGGTGAGGGAACGGGGCAGCTTTATATGGCTGATACCACTCTGCTTGATGGGGATGCGCGGCAATTATATGCAGGGGCAAAGCTCGGGAAATTTGGTGTTGAGATCCTGCTGGAGGATAAGGCTGCCGCCCGGCGCGAACTTATCAAGCTGATAATGGCGACGAAAGGAAGTTCTGCTGGTGGTGCAACTGACAGTCGCAATGATCTGGAGCTTGAAGGACTGAGGCTTCGCAACGAAAAGCTGCACACTGAGATTGAAAACCTCAAAAAAGGCGTGGGTGGTGAGAATAACGAAATAATTATCCACAACTCTCTGCCGATGCCGGGAGTGGATAATGTCGATTGAAATCTACCTCCCAAAACCTCATGAGGGGCAAATAGCTGCATGGACGGCGGCAATAGAGGAACGCTTCCACGCGGTATGCTGTGGTCGTCGCTGGGGTAAAACGGTGATGCTGGTGAACATCGCTACCAGTTTCGCTACGCGGAAATTTGCCGTTCCTACCACCGGGCAACTTATCGCGGGTAGGGTGGGGATTTTTACCGCGCAATACCGCCAGTACCAGGAAATCTGGGATGAAATTAGCGCCGTTCTGCAACCGCTGATCCTCAGTCAGTCAAAAAATGAAAAGCGCATCATTCTCCGTAATGGGGGGCGCATCGACTTTTGGGTAACGGACAATAACAAACTGGCCGGGCGTGGGCGTAAATATCACGCTGTGCTGATTGATGAGGCCGCATTCACTAAATCGCCGGAAATGCTCGAGGAAATCTGGCCCCGAGCGATACGCCCGACGCTTGTCGATTACCGCGGCTGTGCGTGGGTATTTTCCACACCAAACGGTATCGACGAGAGCAATTTTTTCTACGCGATATGCCACGATGAATCCCTGGGATTTGTTATGCACCATGCGCCAACTTCATCGAATCCGTATATTCCGAAAGAAGAACTGGAGGAAACGGAGAAGAAATCCGATCCGCGCGTCTGGCAGCAGGAATATCTTGCAGAGTTCGTAGACTGGTCCAAAGACGCGTTACTCGATGTCGATAAGCTGCTGGTGGACGGTCA
>NZ_AEJZ01000161.1:0-14836 GCF_000208525.1 Escherichia sp. TW14182 | reverse complement strand
GAACTGGAACCGCCAGTGACGCTGGCTAGCCAGAAACGGATCTGGCGACTGGCGCAGCGTCTGGTGGATATGCCGAATGTGGTGGAAGCCATTCCCGGCATGAACAATATCACGGTGATTTTGCGCAATCCTGAGTCGCTGGCGCTGGATGCCATTGAGCGTTTGCAACGCTGGTGGGAGGAGAGTGAGGCGCTGGAACCGGAGTCACGCCATATCGAAATCCCGGTGGTTTACGGCGGCGCTGGCGGGCCGGATTTGGCGGTGGTCGCGGCGCATTGTGGGTTGAGCGAGAAACAGGTTGTTGAATTGCACTCCTCCGTGGAATACGTGGTCTGGTTTTTAGGTTTTCAACCGGGCTTCCCGTATCTCGGGAGCTTGCCGGAACAACTACACACGCCACGGCGCGCTGAACCGCGCTTGCTCGTTCCGGCAGGTTCTGTCGGGATCGGCGGGCCGCAGACCGGTGTTTATCCGCTGGCAACGCCGGGTGGCTGGCAGTTGATTGGTCATACCTCACTCAGCCTGTTTGATCCGGCGCGTGACGAACCCATCTTATTACGTCCTGGAGATAGCGTGCGCTTTGTGCCGCAGAAGGAGGGAGTATGTTGAAAATTATTCGTGCGGGGATGTATACCACCGTGCAGGATGGTGGTCGCCACGGTTTTCGCCAGTCGGGTATCAGCCATTGCGGCGCACTGGATATACCCGCGCTGCGCATTGCTAATCTGCTGGTGGGGAATGATGCCAACGCTCCCGCACTGGAAATTACGCTCGGTCAGTTAACGGTTGAATTTGAACGCGATGGTTGGTTTGCCCTGACCGGCGCAGGTTGTGAAGCGCGGCTGGATGATAACGCCGTCTGGACCGGCTGGCGCTTGCCGATGAAAGCAGGCCAGCGTTTAACCCTTAAACGTCCGCAACATGGCGTTCGTAGCTATCTGGCGGTGGCGGGTGGTATTGATGTCCCGCCAGTGATGGGGTCATGCAGTACCGATCTCAAAGTGGGGATTGGCGGGCTGGAAGGGCGTTTACTAAAGGATGGTGACCGACTCCCGATTGGCAAAGCGAAGCGGGATTTTATGGAAGCACAGGGCGTTAAACAGCTACTGTGGGGCAACCGCATTCGCGCCTTGCCGGGGCCGGAATATCATGAGTTCGATCGCGCCTCGCAGGATGCATTCTGGCGTTCGCCCTGGCAACTTAGCCCGCAAAGCAACCGGATGGGCTATCGCTTGCAGGGGCAAATCTTAAAACGCACCACCGATCGCGAACTGTTATCTCACGGTTTGCTGCCGGGCGTGGTGCAGGTGCCGCATAACGGGCAGCCCATTGTGCTGATGAACGACGCGCAAACCACCGGCGGTTACCCGCGCATTGCCTGCATTATTGAAGCCGACATGTATCATCTGGCGCAAATCCCACTCGGACAGCCCATTCATTTTGTCCAGTGTTCACTGGAAGAGGCACTAAAAGCGCGGCAAGATCAGCAACGTTATTTCGAACAATTAGCGTGGCGGCTGCACAATGAAAATTGACCTGAACGCCGATCTGGGCGAAGGCTGTGCCAGTGACGCTGAACTGTTAACGCTGGTTTCCTCAGCCAATATTGCCTGTGGATTTCATGCAGGCGACGCGCAAACCATGCTGGCAAGCGTGCGTGAAGCAATAAAAAATGGCGTAGCGATTGGCGCGCACCCGAGTTTTCCCGACAGGGAAAATTTTGGTCGTAGCGCCATGCAACTGCCGCCGGAAATGGTTTATGCCCAGACGCTGTATCAAATTGGCGCGCTGGCAGCGATTGTCCGTGCAGAAGGTGGTGTGATGCGCCACGTCAAACCGCACGGTATGTTGTATAACCAGGCGGCGAAAGACGCACAACTGGCAGATGCCATCGCCAGAGCGGTATACGCTTGCGATCCGGCATTGATTCTTGTCGGGCTGGCGGGAAGCGAGCTGATCCGTGCAGGCAAGCGTAATGGCCTGACAACGCGCGAGGAAGTGTTTGCCGATCGCGGTTATCAGGCTGACGGCTCGCTGGTGCCGCGAAGCCAGCCAGGCGCGTTGATTGAAAACGAAGAACAGGCGCTGGCGCAGACGCTGGAGATGGTGCAACACGGCAGAGTCAAAAGTATCACCGATGAATGGGCGAAGGTCACGGCGCAAACGGTCTGCCTGCATGGCGACGGCGAGCACGCACTGGCGTTCGCCCGCCGACTACGCGCTACATTTACCAAAAAGGGGATTGTTGTCGCAGCATAATCCCGCTGAACAAAGAACGAAAAAAGGATATCACCATGCCTGAAGGCCCGGAGATCCGCCGTGCAGCGGATAACCTGGAGGCGGCGATCAAAGGCAAACTACTAACTGATGTCTGGTTTGCCTTCCCGCAGTTAAAACCGTATCAATCACAACTTATTGCTCAACACGTCACCCATGTGGAAACTCGTGGTAAGGCGTTGTTAACTCATTTTTCTGATGGTTTAACGCTCTATAGCCATAATCAGCTTTACGGCGTGTGGCGCGTGGTTGATACCGGCGAAGAGCCGCAGACCACGCGGGTGCTACGGGTAAAACTGCAAACGGCTGACAAAACCATTCTGCTTTATAGCGCCTCGGATATTGAGATGTTGACCCCGGAACAACTGACCACACATCCGTTTTTACAACGCGTTGGCCCCGATGTGCTGGATCCGAATCTGACGCCGGAGGTGGTGAAAGAACGGTTATTATCGCCGCGCTTTCGTAATCGGCAGTTTGCTGGATTACTGCTCGATCAGGCGTTTCTGGCAGGGCTTGGCAATTATTTGCGGGTGGAGATCCTCTGGCAGGTCGGGTTGACCGGAAGTCATAAAGCGAAAGATCTCAATGTGGCGCAACTGGATGCACTCGCGCACGCGCTACTGGATATTCCGCGTCTTTCTTACGCTACGCGGGGGCAGGTGGATGAGAATAAACATCATGGGGCGCTGTTTCGCTTTAAAGTTTTTCATCGTGATGGCGAGAAGTGCGAACGCTGTGGCGGCATCATTGAGAAAACCACGTTGTCATCGCGCCCGTTTTACTGGTGTCCAGGCTGCCAGCACTAGGCCGACCGCTTCGGCGCATAAGTTGAAATAAACCGTGCAATGGCAGGCCCCGTCAGCAAAATACTGAACAAGCGCAGGGTTTGCATCGCCATGATGAACGCCATATCGGCATTGCTCCCTGCGGCGATGACCGCCACCGTATCAAGCCCGCCGGGGCTGGTGGCGAGATAGGCGGTCATAAAATCAATATGCATAAACCGGGTCAGCCCCCACGCCATACCCGCACAAATAGCCAGCAGAGCAAAAATCGACAGCAGGATTTGCGGTAGTGGGCGCAATGCCCGCAGTAATATTTGTTTATCGAAACCAAGACCAATCCGCCAGCCAATTGCCATATACGCCATCGCCAGCAGCCATTCTGGTAGTTCGATGGTGATGAGCTGACCAGACTGGAGCACTGCGCCCGCCAGCATCGGGATGAGCATCGTGCCGGAAGGAAGACGTAGCAGGCATCCCACTGTACCGGCAACCACTGCGAGCAAAATCGTAAGCATGAGATTAATGCTCACTGGCGGGAACCAGATAATCTGTTGATTAACCGCTTCAGCGTTATCGCCCAGCATCATCCGCGTAACCAGAACTGCCGCACCTGCGACAAACAGTACCCGCAGATATTGCATAAACGCCACCAGACGGATATCTGCGCCGTAATCCTGCGCCATAGCGACCATTGCCGCCGCGCCGCCAGGAGAAGAACCCCAGGCACCGGTATTTCCAGGCAGTGAGCTATAGCGCACCAATAACCAGCCCACGATGGCGCTGGAAAGCAGCGTCACCAGTAAAATAGATAACACGATCGGCCAGTTAACGGCCAGGGTGGTGAGAATCGAACCAGTGAGGTTTTGCGCAATCATGCAGCCAAGAATGGCCTGCGCAGCAAGAAAAGCGGAGCGAGGGAGTTGCAGAGTTATTCCGCGCATACTGAAGATGATCCCGGCGATCATCGGCCCAAGTAATAGTGCTGCCGGGAGATGTACCGCGAGGAAGCCAATAGAAAGGAGAAGTGATAGTACACATAACATTCCCCACTGCAAAACTGGCATCCTTCGCTCCTTCATTATTATCTCTTTGGTGTATCGATACAGCATAAAGAAAGCCGGGTCTGGAAAAAATAACGGTAATCAAGGAAAAGGAGGAAATGAGTAATTATCTGAATGCGATACCCTTCTCGACTGAAAAGGGCATCATCTCGATTCAGTTGTAGTTAATCTTAAAAAGCACCACAGTATCGAAGGGACCAGCCTCGATGGGGGTGCCTGGTATGGATGACAATTCGGCGGTAAAGTTTTTTTCATAAACTAACATGTCGCTGGTGAAATCGGCATATTCGCTGTATTTATTGAAGGTATAGGGCGAGGCGTTTTCGTCCAGTAAACGTAGTTTAAGTCCATTACCAATCAACAATGCTTTATCTTCTTCAACCAACGTTTCTTCGGTATAAAACGAGGAACTGACTTTAAATCCGTCGGTGCACTGGTCATTTTGTGATTTCGTCGTCTTAATACTAAAATTTTTCGACATCGTGTGACGGCGAATATCCAGTACGTTAAATTTACCAAAATCAATCACCTGTGTTTCAGGCGAAATAGAAAAGTTAACGCTGCAATCCAGTACACGAATGTTTTCCAGACCGGTAATGTGATATTTCAGGTTTTGGGCAGAAGGATCTTCATTAACACTGCCAGCGCCATCGAATTGCACCACAATATAGTCGCTCAGCGTACTTTGATAATCATGCGGCGGCATTTCACGAACTTTAACATAGAGCCGCATACGAGCGAGAAATGTACGCGACATATGAATATTGTTGGAATCGCCGGAACAAATCTTATTTTGCCACCCCATAGCAATGATCTGCTCTGGTGTGTAGATATCAATTTTCTTGCTGTCGATACACTGGTTGGTGTCGATTCGACTTTTCCCGAGACTGGCATCGTAATCAACGCCGTTATATGTTACGCCAAGTTGATAATAGCGATACTGCATTCCGGGGTAGGGGTTTACCCAGGCATAAACATGCTCGCTTTCAAAGTTGCCGTTAGTATTGTTGTCACAATAGACGGGAATTTTAATATCGTCAGATTCCCAGATTTTATCGCCAGGTTTAGCATTGCCCGGCACAGCAAAGGGTTGAATAGCTTCTGATTTTTCTACAGATCCGCCAGATGAGCCAAAATAGCAGTTCAGCGCCAGCGCAGACTTCAACGGCAGAAATAACAGACAGATAACGAACAACAATCCCTTGCCAGCACTCATTTCTTCGCCTCCACCGCCTGTAAACGACATTGTCCGTTACAGTTCAGAGTATTCATCCGTAATGCGCCGTAATCATCCATGTAACCCAGGTAAAATTGATTACCGTTATAGCTTCCTGTATTCGTTGTGACGGTGCTAAAAGGGGCAATCATCACCGATTTAAAACCGGGGATCACACCTTTATCATTTTGCCCAAGATAGGCAATCGTCAGGTAATAGACGGTAGGGTTTTTCAGGGTAAGTTCGTTGCCCTTCTGGCTAACCTGTAACTGTAACTCTATGTGTTCACCTGTTTTCTTGCGCAATGCCGCAGGTCGCCAGAACAACTTAATACGGCTTTGGATCGCGACCTGAAGTATCGCATGGTCGCTGCTTTTATCCGGCGCTGGCGGAATTTCGCGCATGTTGTAGTAAAATAGCGTTTCACGATCGCCGGGCAACTGTGTGGTTGACGCTTGCTTTACAATCCGCACCTGCGATGTTGCTTTTGGTTCCAGGCGCTGTATTGGTGGCAGGGCGACCAGAAGATCGTCGCTTTTCTCCCCTTTATCATTTTCTATCCAGGAATATGCAAGGTAAGGCAGTTTGTCACTCTGGTTTTCTATGCGCAGGCTGGTGGCTTTGTCGTTGGCGTTAAACACAACTCGTGTGCGATCGGGTTGCACTGCAGCGTTGCTACCCAGGCTGACAGCTAACAGAATCAGGGGCAATCCTTTAATAAATGTCATTCTCTTTTCCTTAATTAATGACAAGGTAAAATCAGGCGTTTGGTCGTGTCTTCCAGACGTTCTGGCAGATGAATAATGCAACTTTGTTTATCGCCCCAGAGCACGGTAAATTGCTGGTTTTCAGCTACTCCGCCAAGCCAGGCATGGCCTTCCTCGCTAACCATACCGACACTGATTCCACTGCCATTCTGCTGAATATTGGCACCGAGAGGGGGATAGTGACCGCTGGCGTCGCGAATAATAATGTTAACGTCTTTACCAGAACGGGAAGCCAGCGATTTGTAACCAATAGCGCCTTCAATCCACGTTTCTTTGATGATATTTTCAGCAACCGTTACGCCATCAGGTAAATCATTCATGTTGACTGCCACGGTGGAAGGTTGGTAACTGGAAATTAGCGGCACTACCGCAATACCAAAATGGTTGGTGTAGTCGAGATTACCCTGAACCGGAATATTTGCCACGCCGTCGGTGCTGACCATCAGCCGAGGCTCATTGGTTGAACTGCGGCGATGGAAGGCTGCGCCATATTGAGTGGCGGTAAAGGAACCGCTCCAGCTACTGCTGACAGAGCTGTAATCATTGGCGGCATAAGTGCCAGACAAATCCCATTCGCCGGCTGAACTCAGGTGTTGATAGTTACCACTCACCTGGGCGCCATTGTCAGGACGGTCGGATTGCAGCACGGCAGACATGCCCCAGCTATTACGTTCATCCAGCGTATCGTTCCACGACATGCGGTGCGTGGTGCTGTTACTACTGTTTTGCATGTCATAGCCGACTCGACCACCGTTACCGACAGGTAATGAAATCGACAGGTAAATCTGGTTGTCGCGATCTTTGTCTTCGTAGTGGGTTGTGTTGAATGACGTCGAGATCGATATATCTTTCCAGTCACCGATATCAATATTAAACCCTGCCGTTATGTTGGCGGTCGTGGAGGTATTTGCGTTCCACCAGGTCTGATGTAACAGGTTGGCGTACAGGTTGAGGTTCAGAGGGGTTATCGGTTGGCCTACTGATAAGCTGATCGTCTGTTTTTCGTCTTGTGCATCGTTGTCGTTGTATTTGTGATCCAGATAGTTGGCGTAGCTGTGAAAATGACGATCGGAGAAGCGATAAGCAGCGAGTGAAATCGTACTATTTGTGGCGTCCACTTGTTTGCTGTAATTGAAACGGTAGCTTAAGCCCCGCTCGTCCTGCTGGGTATCAAATTGGCTACTGGCCCAGGTGACATCAAATGACAACGCCCCCAGCCAGAGCATATTTTGCCCGATGCCTATTGCGCCAGAATGGTAGTCATCTCCGGAGAGTAGCAAACCGCCATATAACGAGGTATTCGAGAGCATCCCCCAGGATATTTCATTGCTAAAAAAGGTTTCATTTTCAGTTTGATGAGACATTGAGGTTCGCGGCTGACCAACAGCAAGTTTATAGCGAACCTGACCCTGGCGCGTCAGGAAGGGCGTCGAGGCGGCCGAAACCTGAAAGTTGTTCACACGGCCATCGTCTTCCGTCACTTTGACATCCAGCGTACCCTGGACAGACTGATTGATGTCATCAATGATAAACGGGCCTGGCGGGACTTTTTTCTGATAAATAACTCGCCCCGAATGACTTACGGTGACAGTGGCGTTGGTTTGCGCGATACCGCTGATTTGTGGGGCGTAACCGCGCAATTCCCAGGGCAACATCCGGTCATCGCTGGTCAGTGCCGCACCGGTATAAGAAAAACCGTCGAAAATATTGGAACTAAAATCAGTTTCGCCCAGGGTTAATTTCGAACCTAATTGCGGTAGTGGGCGAAAAAGATAAGTACGTGATATTCCGCCGCTCTGGTCGTGGGCATCGTCGCTTTCGGAGCGGCTCAGCTGGTAATCGCTGCGTAAGCGCCATGCACCCATGTTAATACCGGCAGTACCGTAAGCGTTCAGGTTGGTGTTGCTGCTACTGCCCTGTGGACGGTAGTTGCTGGCAAACAGGTTGTAGTCCATCAGGACGCCGGCTACACCTTCTTTCCATGTTGATGGCGGCATCCAGTTTTCTGAGTGCCATGCCAGCCACGCTTGCGGAATGGTGATATTGAGTTGCTGATTGGCTTGATCGAAATTGAAGAGTATTTCTGGATGCGAACTAAAATCAACACACTGATTTATCTGTACTAATGATTGACGGAAGTCTGGTTTTAAACCAAATTTATCCACCAGTGATTCATCGATGCACGGAATGGTTTTATCACCGCTTTTTTGCCAGCTAATTTTTTGCCCGTTACTTATTTGGTTATTATTAACGGTAATGCTAACAAAATATTCACCGGGGGCAATCACCCCTTTGTCTTTTAATAATGAAATATCAATGCTATCACGCATCGATTTGTCGAGGACGCTCAGGTTAAATTCGACCGCCAGCGCGGACGGCATTACCATCGTCAGGCAGGAAATAAAAGAAAGTCGATAAATATTCACGGTGTCCATACCTGATAAATATCTGCAGAAAGGCGGCTACGTCGCCGCCATAATTATTCTTATTTATAATCCAGAACGTAGGTCGCGTTAGCGGTTACGGCACCAGCAGTGACATTGACTGCATTGTCAATTTGTTCCATCCAGGCAAAGAAGTTCAGCGTTTGTTCTGTTGAGCTTGCATCCAGGTCGAGGTCTGGCGCAGCTGTACCCAATACGATGTTTGTGTCATTTTTGTCCATCAGTCTTACGCCGACACCTGTTGCCTCGCCAGCACTGGTATTGCTCAACAGAGGTGTTGCCCCCGTCGTTTTAGCCGAACCGTCGAAGGTTACGGCAACTTTGGATATTGGCGAACCGCTACCATTATCAGAACCTGGCAGGTCACAGTTTATTAAGCGAATGTCGACGGCCACTTTATTGCTGTGATGATCCCGGTTTATATGGGTTGTCGTGACTTGTCCAAGGTCAATATTTTTATCAACATCATCTGGATGAATGTCACAAGGTGCTTCAATAATTTCACCTTTAAAGTGAATTTCACCAGAGCCTTCGTCTGCGGCATAAACAGGAGCAGTGAACAACAGAGATACGGCCAATGCGGCCAATGTTTTTTGTCCTTTAAACATAACAGAATCCTTTAAGGAAATAGAAAAATAGTATAGCTCTACCAGATTATCTGATTTTGCGTGTGGATTGTTTTTAGTTTTGCTTAAAAATATATTTAGTTTTATTAAATGCAAATGCAATTGATTGGTGTTGTGAATTAATCAAGACGTAGAAAATAGAAGTGAGTTATGGATATGCATAATATTCAGTGGATTATAAACAGGACGGAGAGATCAATTATTTTTATGAAGATATTGCATTGACCGCTGTTTGAACTGGTTGTTTTTTATTTGGCGTCCGGTTTTTGATTTTATTTTTACAATTTTTTATGCTTAAACCAACAAAAAATAACCCGCCATATAAACGGCGGGCTAAATTATTTGCTGCTCAGTAATCACCGATTAACGTTTGATATCGCTTTTAAAGTCACGTTTTTCATAGCCAGTATACAGCTGACGCGGACGGGCAATTTTCATGCCGTCACTGTGCATTTCGCTCCAGTGGGCGATCCAGCCAACGGTACGTGCCATTGCGAAAATGACGGTGAACATGGAAGACGGAATCCCCATCGCTTTCAGGATGATACCGGAGTAGAAATCGACGTTCGGGTACAGTTTTTTCTCGATAAAGTACGGGTCGTTCAGCGCGATGTTTTCCAGCTCCATTGCCACTTCCAGCAGGTCATCTTTGGTGCCCAGCTCTTTCAGGACTTCATGGCAGGTTTCACGCATTACGGTGGCGCGCGGGTCGTAATTTTTGTACACGCGGTGACCGAAGCCCATCAGGCGGAAAGAGTCATTCTTATCTTTCGCACGACGAACAAATTCCGGAATGTGTTTAACGGAGCTGATTTCTTCCAGCATTTTTAGCGCAGCTTCGTTAGCACCACCGTGAGCCGGCCCCCACAGCGAAGCAATACCTGCTGCGATACAAGCAAACGGGTTCGCACCCGAAGAACCAGCGGTACGCACGGTGGAAGTCGAGGCGTTCTGTTCGTGGTCAGCGTGCAGGATCAGAATACGATCCATTGCACGTTCCAGAATTGGATTGACTTCATACGGTTCGCACGGGGTGGAGAACATCATGTGCAGGAAGTTTCCGGCGTAGGAAAGGTCATTGCGCGGGTAAACAAATGGCTGACCGATGGAGTATTTGTAACACATCGCTGCCATGGTCGGCATTTTCGACAGCAGACGGAACGCGGCGATTTCACGATGACGCGGATTATTGACGTCAAGTGAATCGTGATAAAACGCTGCCAGCGCGCCGGTGATACCGCACATGACCGCCATCGGATGAGAGTCGCGACGGAAGGCGTGGAACAGACGGGTAATCTGTTCGTGGATCATCGTATGACGGGTAACGGTAGTTTTAAACTCGTCATACTGTTCCTGGGTCGGTTTTTCACCATTCAGCAGAATGTAACAGACTTCCAGGTAGTTAGAATCGGTCGCCAGCTGATCGATCGGGAAACCTCGATGCAGCAAAATACCTTCATCACCATCAATAAAAGTAATTTTAGATTCGCAGGATGCGGTTGAAGTGAAGCCTGGATCAAAGGTGAATACACCTTTTGAACCGAGAGTACGGATATCAATAACATCTTGACCCAGCGTGCCTTTCAGCACATCCAGTTCAACAGCTGTATCCCCGTTGAGGGTGAGTTTTGCTTTTGTATCAGCCATTTAAGGTCTCCTTAGCGCCTTATTGCGTAAGACTGCCGGAACTTAAATTTGCCTTCGCACATCAACCTGGCTTTACCCGTTTGTTATTTGGCTCGCCGCTCTGCGAAAGAGGGGAAGACCTGGGTACAGAGCTCTGGGCGCTTGCAGGTAAAGGATTCATTGATGACGAATAAACGGCGAATCAAGCACTTAGCAATCCGAATTATTAAACCTGTCTATCACTAATAACTGTCCTGGATGGATTGGTCAATACTTCCACACTGTTACATAAGTTAATCTTAGGTGAAATAGTGACCCCATAACTTTTACGCATTATATGCTTTTCCTGATGATGTTTGTAACAACTTTGTTGAATGATTGTCAAATGAGATGGTTAAAAATTAAATAAATGTTGTTATCGTGACTTAGATCACTGTTCTGGATAAAACCCGACAAAGCATATGTAGGTTAATTGTAATGATTTTGTGAACGGCCTATACTGCCGCCAGGTCTCCGGAACACCCTGCAATCCCGAGCCACCCAGCGTTGTAACGTGTCGTTTTCGCATCTGGAAGCAGTGTTTTGCATGACGCGCAGTTATAGAAAGGACGCTGTCTGACCCGCAAGCAGACCGGAGGAAGGAAATCCCGACGTCTCCAGGTAACAGAAAGTTATCCTCTGTACCCGTAGTCCCCAGGGAATAATAAGAACAGCATGTGGGCGTTATTCATGATAAGAAATGTGAAAAAACAAAGACCTGTTAATCTGGACCTACAGACCATCCGGTTCCCCGTCACGGCGATAGCGTCCATTCTCCATCGCGTTTCCGGTGTGATCACCTTCGTTGCAGTGGGCATCCTGCTGTGGCTTCTGGGTACTAGCCTCTCTTCCCCTGAAGGTTTCGAGCAAGCTTCCGCCATTATGGGCAGCTTCTTCGTCAAATTTATCATGTGGGGCATCCTTACCGCTCTGGCGTATCACGTCGTCGTAGGTATTCGCCACATGATGATGGATTTTGGCTATCTGGAAGAAACATTCGAAGCGGGTAAACGCTCCGCCAAAATCTCCTTTGTCATTACTGTCGTGCTTTCAATTCTTGCAGGAGTCCTCGTATGGTAAGCAACGCCTCCGCATTAGGACGCAATGGCGTACATGATTTCATCCTCGTTCGCGCTACTGCTATCGTCCTGACGCTCTACATCATTTATATGGTCGGTTTTTTCGCTACCAGTGGCGAACTGACATATGAAGTCTGGATCGGTTTCTTTGCCTCTGCGTTCACTAAAGTGTTCACCCTGCTGGCGCTGTTTTCCATCTTGATCCATGCCTGGATCGGCATGTGGCAGGTGTTGACCGACTACGTTAAACCGCTGGCTTTGCGCCTGATGGTGCAACTGGTGATTGTCGTTGCACTGGTGGTTTACGTGATTTATGGATTCGTTGTGGTGTGGGGTGTGTGATGAAATTGCCAGTCAGAGAATTTGATGCAGTTGTGATTGGTGCCGGCGGCGCAGGTATGCGCGCGGCGCTGCAAATTTCCCAGAGCGGCCAGACCTGTGCGCTGCTCTCTAAAGTCTTCCCGACCCGTTCCCATACCGTTTCGGCGCAGGGCGGCATTACCGTTGCGCTGGGTAATACCCATGAAGATAACTGGGAATGGCATATGTACGACACCGTAAAAGGGTCGGACTATATCGGTGACCAGGACGCGATTGAATATATGTGTAAAACCGGGCCGGAAGCGATTCTGGAACTGGAGCACATGGGCCTGCCGTTCTCGCGCCTTGATGATGGTCGTATCTATCAACGTCCGTTTGGCGGTCAGTCGAAAAACTTCGGCGGCGAGCAGGCGGCACGTACAGCGGCAGCGGCTGACCGTACCGGTCACGCACTGTTGCACACCCTTTATCAGCAGAACCTGAAAAACCACACCACCATTTTCTCCGAGTGGTATGCGCTGGATCTGGTGAAAAACCAGGATGGCGCAGTGGTCGGTTGTACCGCACTGTGCATCGAAACTGGTGAAGTGGTTTACTTCAAAGCTCGCGCGACTGTGCTGGCGACCGGCGGGGCTGGGCGTATTTATCAGTCCACCACTAACGCCCACATTAACACCGGCGACGGCGTCGGCATGGCTATCCGTGCAGGCGTACCGGTGCAGGATATGGAAATGTGGCAGTTCCACCCGACGGGTATTGCCGGTGCGGGCGTACTGGTCACCGAGGGTTGCCGTGGTGAAGGCGGTTATCTGCTGAACAAACATGGCGAACGCTTTATGGAGCGTTATGCGCCGAACGCCAAAGACCTGGCGGGGCGTGATGTGGTGGCGCGTTCCATCATGATCGAAATTCGTGAAGGTCGTGGCTGTGATGGCCCGTGGGGACCACACGCAAAACTGAAACTCGACCACCTGGGTAAAGAAGTTCTCGAATCCCGTCTGCCGGGCATTCTTGAACTCTCCCGTACCTTCGCTCACGTCGATCCGGTGAAAGAGCCGATTCCGGTTATCCCAACCTGTCACTACATGATGGGCGGTATTCCGACCAAAGTGACCGGTCAGGCGCTGACCGTGAACGAGAAAGGCGAAGATGTGGTGATCCCTGGCCTGTTCGCGGTGGGTGAAATTGCTTGCGTATCGGTACACGGCGCTAACCGTCTTGGCGGCAACTCGCTGCTGGACCTGGTGGTCTTTGGTCGTGCGGCAGGTCTGCATCTGCAAGAGTCTATCGCCGAACAGGGCGCACTGCGCGATGCCAGCGAGTCTGATGTCGAAGCTTCTCTGGAGCGCCTGAACCGCTGGAACAACAACCGTAACGGTGAAGATCCGGTGGCGATTCGTAAAGCACTGCAAGAATGTATGCAGCATAACTTCTCGGTCTTCCGTGAAGGTGATGCGATGGCGAAAGGGCTTGAGCAGTTGAAAGTGATCCGCGAGCGTCTGAAAAATGCCCGTCTGGATGACACCTCCAGCGAGTTCAACACCCAGCGCGTTGAATGCCTGGAACTGGATAACCTGATGGAAACGGCGTATGCAACGGCTGTTTCTGCCAACTTCCGTACCGAAAGCCGTGGCGCGCATAGCCGCTTCGACTTCCCGGAGCGTGATGATGAAAACTGGCTGTGTCACTCCCTGTATCTGCCAGAGTCGGAATCCATGACGCGACGTAGCGTCAACATGGAACCGAAACTGCGCCCGGCATTCCCGCCGAAGATTCGTACTTACTAATGCGGAGACAGGAAAATGAGACTCGAGTTTTCAATTTATCGCTATAACCCGGATGTTGATGATGCTCCGCGTATGCAGGATTACACCCTGGAAGCGGAAGAAGGTCGCGACATGATGCTGCTGGATGCGCTTATCCAGCTGAAAGAGAAAGATCCCAGCCTGTCGTTCCGTCGCTCCTGCCGTGAAGGTGTGTGTGGTTCCGACGGTCTGAACATGAACGGCAAGAATGGTCTGGCCTGTATTACCCCGATTTCGGCACTCAACCAGCCGGGCAAGAAGATTGTAATTCGTCCGTTGCCAGGTTTACCGGTGATCCGCGATTTGGTGGTAGACATGGGACAATTCTATGCGCAATATGAGAAAATTAAGCCTTACTTGTTGAATAATGGACAAAATCTACCAGCTCGTGAGCATTTACAAATGCCCGAGCAACGTGAAAAACTCGACGGGCTGTATGAATGTATTCTCTGCGCATGTTGTTCAACCTCTTGTCCGTCTTTCTGGTGGAATCCCGATAAGTTTATCGGTCCTGCAGGCTTGTTAGCGGCGTATCGTTTCCTGATTGATAGCCGTGATACCGAGACTGACAGCCGCCTTGACGGTTTGAGTGATGCATTCAGTGTATTCCGCTGTCACAGCATCATGAACTGCGTCAGTGTATGTCCGAAAGGGCTGAACCCGACGCGCGCCATCGGTCATATCAAGTCGATGTTGTTGCAACGTAATGCGTAATGTCCTGGCCTGATGGCCAAGGCAAAAATGTGCACGAACGGTTCCCTCGCCCCTTTGGGGAGAGGGTTAGGGT
>NZ_AEJZ01000162.1:0-4928 GCF_000208525.1 Escherichia sp. TW14182 | reverse complement strand
TAATGCCATGAGAAAACCTGAAATACTGTATAAACAGCCAATATTGTGGCATTTTTCGGTTTTCAGGGGTAATGGTTTTTCTGTTTCTGGAAAGCGGCTCGCAATAACGTTTTCCGGATGCGGGGATTTCCCGCATCCGGAGAAACATCATTGTCAGCAATCTTATGCCGGGCATAGCCCGGCATAAAATATTACTGCGCAGCGGCAGGTTTACGCGGACGGCGGCGACGTTGTTGTTCGCCTGCTGGTTTGGCATCGCCGAGGCGGCGAGACGGTTTTTCTGCAGGTTTTGCGCTTGCAGATTTTGCGCCACCTTCTCCACGGCGTGGTTGCTGTTGACCGCGACCACCACCTTGCCCACGACCGCCGCCGCCACGTTGCTGGCGACCGTTCTGGATCGGTTCGGCTTTGATTGACGGGTCCGGCTCATAGCCCGGAATTGCAATGCGCGGGATCTCTTTTTTCAGCAGTTTTTCAATATCACGCAGCAGTTTGTGCTCATCAACACACACCAGCGATAACGCTTCGCCGGTGGCGGCGGCACGACCGGTACGCCCGATACGGTGGACATAATCTTCCGGTACGTTTGGCAGCTCATAGTTGACGACGTGTGGCAACTCTTCGATATCCAGGCCACGCGCGGCGATGTCAGTTGCCACCAGCACGCGAATATCGCCCGATTTAAAATCGGCCAGCGCACGGGTACGCGCACCTTGCGATTTATTACCGTGGATCGCCGCACTGCGAATACCATCTTTATTTAATTGTTCAGCCAGATGATTAGCGCCATGTTTGGTACGGGTAAACACCAGCACCTGCTGCCAGTTACCTTTACCAATCATGTGTGACAGCAATTCCCGTTTGCGTTTCTTATCAACAAAATGAACGTGCTGGGTTACCTGCTCAGAGGCGGTATTGCGGCGTGCAACTTCGATTTCCAGCGGGTTGTGCAACAGTTTTTCCGCCAGGGCTTTAATATCGTCAGAGAAAGTCGCGGAGAACAGCAGGTTCTGGCGCTTCGCGGGCAGTTTTGTTAACACACGACGAATATCGTGGATAAAGCCCATATCGAGCATACGGTCAGCTTCATCAAGGACGAGGATCTCTATCTGATCCAGTTTCACCGCGTTCTGGTGTTCCAGATCCAGTAAACGCCCCGGCGTTGCCACCAGCACATCAACACCGCCACGCAGCTTCATCATCTGCGGGTTAATGCTGACGCCACCAAACACCACCAGCGAACGAATGTTCAGGTATTTGCTGTAATCACGGACGTTTTCACCAATCTGCGCTGCCAGTTCACGGGTCGGGGTAAGAATGAGCGCGCGCACCGGACGACGCCCTTTGGCGTGCGGCTCGCGGGAAATCAGGTGTTGCAACAGCGGCAGCGTAAAGCCCGCTGTTTTGCCCGTGCCGGTCTGGGCACTGGCCATCAGGTCGCGACCTTCCAGCACCGCAGGGATCGCCTGCTGCTGAATAGGGGTGGGTTCACGGTAACCTTGCTCGGCAACGGCGCGCAGGATATCAGGGCTTAAACCCAAAGAATCGAAAGACATAACTACTCCGAACCGCCCCGACCGTTACCGGTGTAGTTTTCAGGGAGATACTGAAAAGGAAAATGACAAAAACCACAATGTCATGAGGGAGCGGAGTGTAGCAGTTTTTGTGACGCAGCGCATAAATTATCCCTGTGACTGACGTTGCTCAAATTCTTAGCCATACTGGACAACGCGAAAAATGAGTCATAATCTTAATCAATCATTTGATTAAGAATGGGCTGTGCTATGAATAGTCCTGCCATGACAACCAAAGGTGAACAGGCGAAAAAGCAGCTGATTGCTGCTGCACTGGCACAGTTTGGTGAATATGGAATGAACGCCACCACCCGCGAGATAGCCGCCCAGGCCGGGCAGAATATCGCTGCCATCACCTACTACTTCGGTTCGAAAGAAGATTTGTACCTCGCCTGCGCCCAGTGGATTGCCGATTTTATTGGCGAGCAGTTCCGTCCGCACGCCGAAGAAGCCGAACGTTTGTTCGCGCAACCACAGCCTGATCGGGCTGCCATCCGCGAACTGATCCTTCGCGCCTGCAGGAACATGATTAAGCTGCTCACCCAGGATGACACCGTCAACCTCAGTAAGTTTATCTCCCGTGAGCAGCTCTCTCCTACGGCAGCCTATCACCTGGTGCACGAACAGGTGATTAGCCCGCTACACAGCCACCTGACACGCCTGATTGCCGCCTGGACCGGCTGCGACGCCAACGATACCCGTATGATCCTCCATACCCATGCGTTGATTGGTGAGATTCTGGCGTTCCGTCTTGGCAAAGAAACAATTCTGTTACGTACCGGCTGGACCGCGTTCGATGAAGAAAAGACCGAACTGATCAACCAGACGGTGACCTGTCATATCGACCTGATTTTGCAAGGATTATCGCAAAGGAGTTTGTAGTGATGAAAAAACCTGTCGTGATTGGACTGGCGGTAGTGGTACTTGCCGCCGTGGTTGCCGGAGGCTACTGGTGGTATCAAAGCCGCCAGGATAACGGCCTGACGCTGTATGGCAATGTGGATATTCGCACCGTGAATCTAAGCTTCCGTGTCGGTGGTCGTGTTGAGTCGCTGGCAGTAGACGAAGGTGATGCGATCAAAGCGGGCCAGGTTCTGGGCGAACTGGATCATAAGCCGTATGAGATTGCCCTGATGCAGGCGAAAGCAGGCGTTTCGGTGGCACAGGCGCAGTACGACCTGATGCTTGCCGGGTATCGCGATGAAGAAATCGCTCAGGCCGCCGCAGCGGTGAAACAAGCGCAAGCCGCGTATGACTATGCGCAGAACTTCTATAACCGTCAGCAAGGGTTGTGGAAAAGCCGCACCATTTCGGCAAATGACCTGGAAAATGCCCGCTCCTCGCGCGACCAGGCGCAGGCAACGCTGAAATCAGCTCAGGATAAATTACGTCAGTACCGTTCCGGTAACCGTGAACAGGATATCGCCCAGGCAAAAGCCAGCCTCGAACAGGCACAGGCGCAACTGGCGCAGGCGGAGCTGAATTTGCAGGATTCGACGCTGGTCGCACCGTCTGATGGCACGCTGTTAACCCGCGCAGTAGAGCCTGGCACGGTACTCAATGAAGGCGGCACGGTGTTTACCGTTTCACTAACTCGTCCGGTGTGGGTGCGTGCCTATGTTGACGAACGGAATCTTGACCAGGCCCAGCCGGGGCGCAAAGTGCTGCTCTATACCGATGGTCGCCCGGACAAGCCCTATCACGGGCAGATTGGTTTCGTTTCACCAACCGCTGAATTTACCCCGAAAACCGTCGAAACGCCGGATCTGCGTACCGACCTCGTCTATCGCCTGCGTATTGTGGTGACCGACGCCGATGATGCGTTACGCCAGGGAATGCCAGTGACGGTGCAATTCGGTGACGAGGCAGGACATGAATGATGCCGTTATCACGCTGAACGGCCTGGAAAAACGCTTTCCGGGCATGGATAAGCCCGCCGTCGCGCCGCTCGACTGCACCATTCACGCTGGTTATGTGACGGGGTTGGTAGGGCCGGACGGCGCGGGCAAAACCACGCTGATGCGGATGCTGGCCGGGTTGCTGAAACCTGACAGCGGCAGGGCCACAGTTATCGGTTTTGATCCGATCAAAAACGACGCTGCGCTGCACGCGGTGCTCGGCTATATGCCGCAGAAATTCGGTCTGTATGAAGATCTCACGGTGATGGAAAACCTCAATTTGTACGCGGATTTACGCAGCGTCACCGGTGAAGCACGTAAACAGACTTTTGCTCGCCTGCTGGAGTTTACGTCTCTTGGCCCGTTTACCGGACGTCTGGCGGGCAAGCTCTCCGGTGGGATGAAACAAAAACTCGGCCTGGCCTGTACCCTGGTGGGCGAACCGAAAGTGTTGCTGCTCGATGAACCCGGCGTCGGCGTTGACCCTATCTCACGGCGCGAACTGTGGCAGATGGTGCATGAGCTGGCGGGCGAAGGGATGTTAATCCTCTGGAGTACCTCGTATCTCGACGAAGCCGAGCAGTGCCGTGACGTGCTGCTGATGAACGAAGGCGAGTTGCTGTATCAGGGGGAACCAAAAGCCCTGACACAAACCATGGCCGGACGCAGCTTTCTGATGACCAGTCCACACGAGGGCAACCGCAAACTGTTGCAACGAGCATTGAAACTGCCACAGGTCAGCGACGGCATGATTCAGGGGAAATCCGTGCGCCTGATCCTCAAAAAAGAGGCCACACCAGACGATATTCGTCGCGCCGACGGGATGCCAGAAATCAACATCAACGAAACCACACCACGTTTTGAAGATGCGTTTATTGATTTGCTCGGCGGTGCCGGAACCTCGGAATCGCCGCTGGGCGCAATATTACATACGGTAGAAGGCACACCGGACGAAACAGTGATCGAGGCGAAAGAGCTGACCAAGAAATTTGGTGATTTTGCCGCCACCGATCACGTCAACTTTACCGTTAAACGTGGGGAGATTTTTGGTTTGCTGGGGCCAAACGGCGCGGGTAAATCGACCACCTTTAAGATGATGTGCGGTTTGCTGGTGCCGACCTCTGGTCAGGCGCTGGTGCTGGGCATGGATCTGAAAGAGAGTTCCGGTAAAGCACGCCAGCATCTCGGCTATATGGCGCAAAAATTTTCGCTCTACGGCAACCTGACGGTCGAACAGAATTTACGCTTTTTCTCTGGTGTGTATGGCTTACGCGGTCGGGCGCAGAACGAAAAAATCTCCCGTATGAGCGAGGCATTCGGCCTGAAAAGTATCGCCTCACATGCCACCGATGAACTGCCGTTGGGTTTTAAACAGCGGCTGGCGCTGGCCTGCTCGCTAATGCACGAACCGGACATTCTGTTTCTTGATGAACCGACCTCCGGCGTCGATCCCCTC
>NZ_AEJZ01000163.1:0-8590 GCF_000208525.1 Escherichia sp. TW14182 | reverse complement strand
GGCTCGCTCGTCCGGGTTTTAAACCTCGGCGGCATCCGTCAGCCACTTCGGATCAATTTCCCGACCGTCGATGGTGGGGCCTGATGTGGCAACCACAACCCAGTCTGTTTTCTGCTTCGTCATCTGAATTAATCCGCTGATAAAAATTAAACTGGCGTTATTTAACGGAGAAATGAAAACGTCGTCATCTGATTAATTTCCGGTACTTTCGGATATGCGCATATATCCGAAAAATACCGAAAAGCGATATTCGTTTTTAAAAAAGCCTTTGCTGAAAATGCATAAATTAAAATTGCATCAGCAGGTGAGGTTTATTTATGGCGTATTCTGATGAGGTGATTGCTGCTGCAAAATCGCTCTATCTGAAAAGGCACACACCAAAAGAAATACAAAAGAAACTCGGACTGAACAGTCCGCGAATTGTTTATTACTGGGCGACAAAGTTTGAGTGGTACACGCAGCTCAATACGGAAGGCGTGGAGGATGTTATCGCCCGGCGTCTCGCTGTACTGGCGGAGCGTGACCATAAAACGCCGGAAGAACACGATGAACTCGACCGCCTGATTGGTCATCACGTCAAACTGATGTCGGTCAGAAACAAGCACACGGAACGAATGGCTGAGATTGCGCGAATGGGAGTGGACATCCCCCAGCCTGGCCGTTATGGAAAAGAAGAACGCGGAGAAAAAGGTGCAGGTAAGAAAGAGCGTCCCCGCAAAACTAATGACGTTTCCGGACTGACTGCTGAAAGTTTTGAGCCGTTTACGAAAAAGTTGTTTGCTTATCAGTTGCGCCTGCGTGAAAACAAATTCCGCCGTGTACGCAACCTGCTTAAATCCCGCCAGATTGGGGCGACGTATTACTTCGCGTTTGAGGCATTTGAAGATGCAGTATTAACCGGCGACACACAGATATTTTTATCGGCATCAAAACGTCAGGCCGAAGTGTTCCGTACTTATATTGTAAAAATTGCACAAACAGAGTTTGGCATTCCCATTAAAGGCAATCCGGTTAAGTTAAGTAATCTGGCTGAACTGTATTTTCTGGCGACCAACAGTAACACAGCGCAGTCAAACAGCGGCCACCTGTATATTGATGAATACCTGTGGATCCCCGGTTTTCGCCGTCTCAATGAAGTGGCATCAGGGATGGCCACCCATAAACACTGGCGCATTACCTATTTCTCCACGCCGTCATCCAAAACACACCAGGGTTACCCGTTCTGGTCTGGCGATGAATGGCGCAAAGGCGATCCGAAACGAAAAGGGGTTGAGTTTCCGTCCTTTGATGAGCTGCGCGATGGTGGGCGTGAATGTCCGGATGGTCAGTGGCGCTATGTGGTTACGCTGGAAGATGCCATTGCCGGCGGCTTTAACCTTGCTGATATCAACGAGCTGCGCGAGCGATACAACGAAACAGCGTTCAATATGCTGTTTATGTGTGTGTTTGTGGATGACAAAGAGAGCGTCTTTAAATTCGATGACCTCGTGCGCTGTGGTGTGGATGTCAGTACGTGGGAGGACTTTCACCCGGAAGAACCCATGCCATTTGGTAACCGTGAGGTGTGGGGCGGCTTTGATCCTGCGCGCTCCGGCGATAACGCCACGTTTGTTGTGCTGGCACCGCCGCTGGTTGCGGCAGAACGATTCCGCGTGCTGGAAAAACACCACTGGCGCAGCATGTCATTCCAGTTTATGGCAGAGCGTATCCGCAGCATTAAGGCGCGCTATAACATGACGTTTATCGGCATTGACGTCACCGGTCTTGGCTACGGTGTCTTTGAGCTGGTTCAGGGATTTGCCCGCCGTGAAACAGTGGCCATTCATTACAGCGTGGAATCCAAAAACCGCCTGGTGATGAAGATGCTGGATCTGATTTACGCCAACCGTATTGAGTGGGATGAGGAAGCTACGGATATTCCGGCATCGTTCCTGGCCATTCGTCAGGAATCCACCAACAGTGGCAATAAAGTTACTTTTACCGCCGAACGTAGCGAAGAAACCGGGCACGCTGACATCTTCTTTGCCATAGCTCATGCCGCAAGTAATGAACCCCTGAACTATAAGCACAAGCGCAAATCAACATGGATCCTGTCAGATGAGTAAAAAGAAAAAATACCCCGTGTTACACGATGACGTGGCAAAAAAAACAGCCAGCAAAATGACGTTTATTGAATTTGGTGACCCGGAGCCGGTCGCTGCATGGGGCTGTTATTACGGCTCGCTCTGGGATGGCTATAACGGCTGGTACACGCCGCCAATTGAGCGCATGGATCTCGCCATGTTGTCCAATATCGCACCGTATCACGGCGCAGTATTGCGTGCGCGCGTCAATATGATCATGCAGGGTTTTCGGGGTGGTGGTGGTATGACACACGCCGCCATGGCGGCAGCAGTAACCAATCTGCTGATATTCGGGGATATGGGGTTGCTTAAAGTGCGCAATGGCTTCGGTCGGGTGGTGCGCCTGCATACGTTACCTTCTCTGTACCTGCGGCGTAACAACGAGGGTGGCACGGTGATTGTGCAGGCGGCACTGGAAGATCTCGTTTACCCGCCAGGCGAAGTGGTGTTCGTGGCCATTTATGACCCGCAACAGCAGGTTTACGGTGTCCCGGATTATATTCACGGGATGGAATCCGCCATGCTGAATGTGGATGCCACCCGCTTTCGCCGCAAGTATTACAAGAACGGCGCACATCTTGGTTATATCCTGTATTCCACTGACCCGGACATGGATCCCGAGCTCGAGGCGGAATTCCGTAAAAAGATAGAAGCGTCAAAAGGGGCGGGCAATTTTAAATCCATGTTTATCAATATACCGGGCGGAGACAAAGAAGGTGTTAAGGTGATCCCTATCGGGGATTCAGGTACAAAAGATGAGTTCCTGAATATAAAAACCATCAGTGCCCAGGATCAGCTCGTTGCGCACCGTTTCCCACCCGGACTTGCCGGCATCATTCCCGCAAATACGGCCGGGCTTGGTGACCCACTGAAATCCCGCGAGGCATATTACAGGGATGAGGTTATTCCGATGCGCCGCCTGATTATGGAGGGAATCAACAGTGACCCGGATATCAGGCGACTGGGGGAGGTGAAATTTATTCTTGAATTTGATGAGCCCCCGGAGTGATGTGCGACATGCGAAAAGAGCAGGTAAAATCAGCTGCAGGAAAACGCTGCTCTGGGAGGTGGAAAATGCGCAGACAAAAAGCGCGATGTTTTTGCTGTGGTGAACGCGCAGTGATTGAGAAGACCTTCTGGAAAGATGATCGCTTTGCAGATGTTTATTACCGTTGCACCCGTCTCGAGTGTGGGCACACCTGGGTGATGAACCTGACCTACTCGCACACACTGGTGCCCAGCGGACTGGAGAATGGCGTGTTAAAGCTGTTGATTGAACGGATGCGCCCGGAAGAAAAACAGATGGCACTGGAACTGTTGCAGGCGGGGTAACGGGGATAGCTGGAGGTTTGTGCCAACCTCTCAGCTGGCGTGGCTGGAGTCCCAGTCTGACGACGAAGTGACCAACTAGGCGGTATCAACTTTTTTGGGGGAGCCGCCTCTGAATCCCCAAAACCTTACAATGCAGTTTACAGGCGAAAGATAACGCTTGATAAATTTAAGCTCAACAATAAAGTTATTTTCCCTACTACGGTGACTGACGCGCTTCGCTTGTCTGCTGCTTCGCCGGGGCATAAAGGATTTATGCCCCGACTCACCAGCCCTGTTTAACGGAGCGCGGATGGAGCGCGGTTTTTCAGGTGACTGGCAATGTGTTTTTTCATGCTCTTGACCACCTCTCCCCAGGCTTCTGCGCTGGGCTTATTAAGCAATACGCGAACAGGGCCATCGTCTTCTACCTGAACTTTCAGGGATACCCTTTCTGTATCTACCGAATGCAGTTCAAGCGCAATAACCACGCTTACCGGGTAACTGTTGTCAGATGAACCAACCCACGTTCGCACAGCCATACGAAAAACATTGTCCCGAGAAGATGGCATTCTGTGGAGTGGGAACGGGCGGAAGTCTTCTGCTGTTTTGCATGGCTGGCCTGTGTCTACATAGCGATGCGAGTTGCCGTCATTGTCTTCCCAGTACAGGGATGGAAGCCCCAGCCATTCTTCATAAAAATCAATCAACTCTGCTGCGCTCTCCCGCAGAATTTTCGCTGCTTCGGTATGCTTCTCTTCTGCATCCTTGTTGATCTGACATAAATCGTTAAAGTGACTCACGACGTTATCCTCTTCTGAGTTACTGTTTGCCGTTATTCTGGCTTCGTCCGGACTCTCCTGCAAGCGGGCGATATTGCCCCGATGGGGTTATTCGGGAAAGAGTGCGCGGATATTGTCCTTCATCAGTTGTGTGGCGCTGTCGTTCTTTGTTGCTGGTTGTGCCGGTTTTTCAGGCTGTACTGGCAGCGATGGCATCCGTATTTCGTCTTCTGACCATTCTGCCAGCGAATACGCCAACGCGGGGGTGCGTTTTATAAGAGCCAGTCCGGCCAGAAAAGCCGCGCGTTGTGCGCGGCTGCGTTCGGAGGCTGGCAGGCTGTCGAGGTAACTGCACGCCTCCCGTTCGCTCTTGACGGCGGCGGGCTTCAGATAGAAACTTATCCGTCTGGTTGGTGTCGTCATTGGTTTACTCCTTGTCCATTGCGTACAGCCCATTAACCAGAGCAAACTGTGGCACCCCGTCCGCGATGAAAGTCGCATTAACTCCGCAGGCTTCGCGGATAGCGGGTGCCACAATCTCCGCCCCTCCACCGACAACCATCACCCGCCCGTAACCCGAAAAACCCGCCAGCGCGCGGATCACGCGTTGTTTCAGTGTTTCTTCCTTTTCACGAATAACTGCCATCAGGCTGGCGTAATGTGCGTTATTGTGGATGTGCTGGCGCAGCCAGGCTTCATCGTGGCGATGTTCGATAATGGTATTAGCGATGTGGTGACTGGTACGCATACCGTTGGTGGCCATCACCGACAGCACGGCATCGGCCATCAGAGAAACGCCTACGTGTGGATCGCAAAACACCTGGCTGATACCTGCCAGTTGTCCCTGAACCTTTGCCACATCCAGCGTGGTTCCGCCCAAATCCACAATCAGCAGGGATTCAAACGGACTCATGTCAGCCAGTGCCTTAAAGCCAGCCGGAATGGATTCAGGCATAACCCGTACGTTGCGGATAGTGAATGCTTCGCCGTTCTGGTACTCCACCGGGCGCATAACGTTCGCTTTTTTGCGGTTGATGTTGGCCATGTCCGGCTGTGCGTTTGTGTCGAAATACTCGCTCAGTGGCAGGGTGACAACCACATCCACCTCCTGAGGCGTGATGCCTGATTTGACCAGCGCGTGATGAATGGCAATGACATTCACATCGCTGTACTGGTATTGCGTGTCGGTCGTCTGGACAAAGCGATCGCTGACCGGATCAAAACCATAGCGCACGCCATCAAGCATGTAGTTCGCAGGCTGCGAGCCACCGAACGGCGCAGACCATTCCGACTTGAAGCTGTTCGGGCTGATGGCGTTGCGGCGTTCGCCGTTCTCAGTCCATGCCAGCTTGATGTTGGTGGAGCCGTCGTCGATACAAATTTTCATGTCGATTTTCCTTATGTTGATTAATTAACCGTTTACGGGATTCTGGAATCCCGCTTTTGCCTGTTTTGTGCGCGCTTCATGTTTTATGGCGCGTTTTTTGCTCATTTACGGGATTTGTGAATCCCGTTTCTGTCTGTTTTTTGTTTCCACTGGTCAGGCCACCCCGCAGCAGGTCTGCTTTGCGGTGGGCGCGTTCAGTTGTTTCACTGATTCTCTGTGCGTGCTCTGCGTCACGGATGGCGCGCAGCATGTCAGAAAGCACGGTAACGGGGGTTTTCATGGTGTTCTGGTCCTGCTGAAGTGTGGATGCCAGGCGTGCGGCGGCTTCAGGGTCTGATGCCCCCAGCTGTGTCAGATAGCTGGCGACCGGGTTATGGCGGATCTCCGTGCTGCTTACGCCATGATTACGGCTCAGGCGCTGCCAGAGCTGCGTGATTCGGCTGTCCGGGCGGGTATCCGGTTTGCGTACAATTTCAAATCCCTGCGGTGCAATGATGCTGCCGTCAACGTACAGGCTGCCGCCCCGTAACAGGTGCTGCATCTGCTGTTCACCGATATGCAGGCCGAGAGATTCGGCAGACTCCCGCCATTCTTTAGCGAGTAATTCGTGGTTATCAGGCAAAGGCCGCTGCTGTTTGCGGCTCTGTGTCCAGCTCTGCATTTCATCACTGCTGTTTTTTGCCTGTTTGTCACGCAGCGAACGCATCAGCGCCCGGCGTTCGTGCCGTTTCAGTGAGCGCATCCATTCATCCACATCAACGCCGTCAGGAAGCTGCGGCCACGGTGCTGGCCGTTCTTCCGGCTGTTCTGTCCCGTTGTTGTCCGTTTCCTGTACACGGGGACAGTTATTGCCACGAGTCCAAGGGGCGGCAGGGCCGCCCTGAAGGTCAAAACCATTTTCGCGGGCGCTGTCTTCCGCTTCCGGTTTACGTCTTACCAACTTCCAGTTATCCGGATGCGTGCACACACGGGAGGATTCCCCGATGAATGGCGACCAGATCCCGTAAATCTGTACACTCTGTTCGCCGTAATCGTTCAGCTCATCTGCGAGGTCGTAGGCTGTGCGAATCAGGTAGTCCTTGCGCGGAACAAGTACGCCACCCTGTTTTTCAATGTAGGTGGCAAAACATCCGGCATCAGCGGCAGCGAGTACCGCATCCATTGCGTCATCCTTCAGCCGTTGCGGGCCTTCCGGGTTGCGTGCCATCTGGCTGGCAAGGCGGCGCAGTTCACGCCACACCTGACGGGAGGGGATGCCAAAGAACTGGAACTGGCGGACCCGATGAAGGCGCGCCCAGCCGATGGCGCGCTCCACGCTCTCGGCCATTGATTTTCCGGTTTCGTGGTCAACGCGTGGTTTGCCCGTTTTCGGGTCGATTCCATCCACGGCGCGGCTGTCCAGGTTTTTTCCGATGTAGGTGGCGATGTAGCTGGTTGGCGTGCCTTTGGAGCCGTCGACGTACTCCACCTTAAAGCGCGGAGTAATATCATTGCCCAGCTCGTGGCGGTCTTCCTGAATGGCAATATCGCGGGTGATGGCCACGATGCTGTCGATTTCTTCCGGATGAGCAAAGACCATCATATGCCAGTGCACGGTGCCGTCATGGTGAGGCTCCACCGTGCGGATGCCATACCAGCGCAGGCCGTCGCGGTTCAGTTTTTTGCGGACCGCCGCAAAAAACGTGTTAACCAGGTAATCGCTGGAGTCGCGCATGGTGGCCCCGTTCCATTTGGGATTCGGATGACCGTTCTCTGTTGTGGCGTGGTATTTTGACGGGCAGGTGACAGTCAGAAACACCGCTTTGTCGCCACGGGCTTCGGCCAGAAGTTCCAGTCCCTTCATGGTGGCCATCATTTCTGCCTTACGGTGAACCGGGTTACTTACTCCCGCGTAATACACTGTCTCGAGATCAATCGTGAAACCGTCTTCGTTTTCCAGTTCGAAGCTCTTCAGGAAGTCGCGGGTTTTCTCGCGCTGTGCGCGAAACTCGCTTAACGCGTCCTGGCTCAGATAGGGTGATGTTTTTCTGGAAACCAGACAGGCGGCGCGGAGTTGTTCTTCTCTCCACTCACAACGTAACAGCCACAGTTTGCGTTTCCACCAGTCCGCACAGGTCAGGCGAAGGATTGCGCCCGGCAGCAGTTCCGTATCCGGTTCGCTCTTGTTCAGGGCTTCGTAATGTGGCGGCATGATGTGCAGGCGTAATGCGATACGAGCCAGCATCCGGTAAGCCTTCAACATTACATCCATGGTCAGCTCGCCATCTCTGGCACCAAAGCCATCGCAGAGTGTTTCGAAGGTGCTGCTGAACATCGCCGCGGTCATGGTGGCCAGCGTCTGCATCTGGTGCTTGTTGAGCTGCGGCAGGTAAAGCAAATCGTCCAGGCGTTCGCGCCCGGCAAGGGAGCGATAACCCGGTGTCAGCCAGCGTCCGTCAGTGCGATCCAGACGTTCGAATATTTTGCGCAGGGTTCCGCGTGCATAGCGTTCCGCCTGCCAGCTCTTTTTGCCTTTCTGGCGATCGGCTTCCTGTTTTTTGCGCAGGAAAGAGAGGTGGCGGCTCAGTGGTTCACGCAGATAAACAGGTAGTGCCTTTAGTGTGGCAAAGGCACGGGCTACTGGGTCTTGTTCTGTTGCCCGGCGCTTACTGATGATGCTCTGTGCCAGCTTTTCACGCTGTCCGGCTTCCTCAAGGGATGCCATGAGTTTTTTACCCATGGCGGATTGTGCGAAAAAGGCTTCTTCCTTCGCTTCCTGTTCTTCCTGTGCCCTTTTGTCTGCCTCAAGGTAGTAACGGATGGCGCGTTGCAGGTCGGTTTCAGTTTCCTGCCTGCGCTCCGTAAACCTGGCCGGATCAATGGCTGGCCGTGGTTCATTCCAGCTCCATGCAAACTCGCTCATGGCTGGTATCCCGTCACGCGCTGCCACTCCTGCGAGAAGATGGCGGAAAGGCGGTTAAATTCAGCGGTGTATTCACTCAGCGAGGCAC
>NZ_AEJZ01000164.1:0-8909 GCF_000208525.1 Escherichia sp. TW14182 | reverse complement strand
CTCTCTTCGCTGCTGGTTCTGCGGGTTAGTTTGCATTCTCTCACGGAACGCCTGGCGCTGTTCAGGTGAGGCCGACTGATAACGCTGACGAGCGGCATCCTTTTGCTGCTGGGTCAGTGGTTGGCGACGGCTGAACTCGCGAAAATCTTCATAATTGCCATCGTGTTCCGCTTCATTAAACCGTTGTGCCGCAGCCTGACGTTGCGTATCTCGCGTAATGGCTGGTGCGGCGTGTGTTCGTTGCTGAAACTGACTTGCCGCTGCCTGACGCTGACTGTCGCGCGACGGTGCAGGAAGCGGCGTGGCGCTCATGCCGCCGTTGACATCGGTTTGATGAAACCGCTTTGCCATATCCTGATCATGATAGGGCACACCATTACGGTAGTTTGGATTGTGCCGCCATGCCATATTCTTATCAGTAAGATGCTCACCGGTGATACGGTTGAAATTGTTGACGTCAATATTGATGTTGTCACCGTTGTGTTGCCAGCCGTTGCCGTCACGATGACCGCCATCGTGGTGATGATAATCATCATCGTCATGATGATGGTCATGATCATCGTCATCCCAGTCGATGCTGCTGAATAACGCGTATGTAGTGGCGACGCCCATGCTGTAGCCGAAACCGCGCACAAAGCTGTCAACAAACGGTTCTCCGGCTGGCGGCGGCAGGTAAACCGGCGGATACGCGGAATTGGCCCAGTTCCCGTAAACCACGGTCGGGTTATAGTTGGGAATATAAACCACATCCGGATTGGTTGGCTCAATGGTTATTACGGTCGGTGCAGGTTCTGTAATGACGGGGCTGGCTGTTGAAACGGTATTGGATTGTATGGCGGAAGGCGCGACAGCCGGTTTTACCGGTACAGCTTTCTTCGTTGTCGTAATGACTTTCTGTTCGGTTGATGACTTCAGCGACCCGGTTTGTTGCGCCAGTTGACGCAAACGCTGTACCGAGTCCATCACGTCCTGCGGCTGTGCCAGAAACGCATCGCCCAGGTTTTGCACCCACTGCGGGTTTTCGCCCATCAATGCCATCAACTGTGGAAACGCCACCAGTGATTTGACGCTGGCATCCCACGGCTGGTCAGATACCGCCTGAATAGCAGCATCGCCTTGTTTAAGTGGATTATCGTGCGACCATTGTACTGCTTGCGCAACGTTTGTCGGATAGGTTGATGCCATTAACACTTGTGAAAGCAGAGAGTCGGGGTATAGCGCGACAGGTGCAACCCATTGATCTATTTGCGCAGTGCTGAATGTAGATTTAACGACGGCGGGTACTACTGGCGGCGCGGAAACCGTTGCTGGAAGCGTAGCTGTAGTGACAACAGGCACAGTTTGCGCTTCTACAGGCGTTTCCACAGTGCGGCTTTTTACATACAAAGCACCGGAAGCGGCACAAAGCCCGGCACTGCAAATTAGTGCCAGCACATGGGGTTTAAACGGCAAAGTCATTTTCATAATTCGGATCTCAAAGAAATCGCAATGGTCGGCGAACTGCCACCCGCAGGTGCTGTGAATCCGAGTATAAAGAGGCGGTAGTTTAAATTTTGACTAATCTTGGGATTCGTTGAGAAAGGTGATTATCACCATGCGAATTAACGAAATTTTTACGGAGGGAAACAATCTCTAGACCATCCTTAACGATTCAGCCACTTTTTTATGTTGCTTTTTTGTAAACGGATTAACACATCGTCAAAATCCTGCTATTCTGCCCGTTGCGGTACTGGGCATTTACCCTACAAACTGCTGTCTCACAGGAGCGTGAAGAGAATCGCCTGCCGCACTATGACAATGAGAGCGAGGAGAACCGTCGTGCTAGAAGAATACCGTAAGCACGTAGCTGAGCGTGCCGCTGAGGGGATTGCGCCCAAACCCCTGGATGCAAACCAAATGGCCGCGCTTGTAGAGCTGCTGAAAAACCCGCCTGCGGGCGAAGAAGAATTCCTGTTAGATCTGTTAACCAACCGTGTTCCCCCTGGCGTCGATGAAGCCGCCTATGTAAAAGCTGGTTTCCTTGCTGCTGTCGCGAAAGGCGAAGCCAAATCCCCACTGTTGACTCCAGAAAAAGCCATTGAACTGCTGGGCACCATGCAGGGTGGTTACAACATTCATCCGCTGATCGATGCGCTGGATGATGCCAAACTGGCGCCAATTGCCGCCAAAGCACTGTCTCATACGCTGCTGATGTTCGATAACTTCTATGATGTAGAAGAAAAAGCCAAAGCAGGCAACAAATACGCGAAGCAGGTTATGCAGTCCTGGGCAGATGCCGAATGGTTCCTGAATCGCCCGGCGCTGGCTGAAAAACTGACCGTTACCGTCTTCAAAGTGACCGGTGAAACCAACACCGATGACCTCTCTCCGGCACCGGATGCATGGTCGCGTCCGGATATCCCACTGCACGCCCTGGCGATGTTGAAAAACGCCCGTGAAGGCATCGAGCCAGACCAGCCAGGCGTTGTTGGCCCGATCAAGCAAATCGAAGCTCTGCAACAAAAAGGTTTCCCGCTGGCTTACGTCGGTGACGTTGTGGGGACTGGTTCTTCGCGTAAATCTGCCACTAACTCCGTTCTGTGGTTTATGGGCGATGATATTCCACATGTGCCGAACAAACGCGGCGGCGGTTTGTGCCTCGGCGGTAAAATTGCACCAATCTTCTTTAACACGATGGAAGATGCCGGTGCGTTGCCAATTGAAGTGGACGTTTCCAGCCTGAACATGGGCGACGTGATTGACGTTTATCCGTACAAAGGTGAAGTGCGTAACCACGAAACCAACGAACTGCTGGCGACCTTCGAACTGAAAACCGACGTGCTGATTGATGAAGTGCGTGCTGGCGGCCGTATTCCGCTGATTATCGGTCGTGGCCTGACCACCAAAGCGCGTGAGGCACTTGGTCTGCCGCAGAGCGATGTTTTCCGTCAGGCGAAAGATGTGGCGGAAAGTGACCGTGGCTTCTCGCTGGCGCAGAAAATGGTGGGTCGTGCCTGTGGCGTGAAAGGCATTCGTCCGGGCGCTTATTGCGAACCGAAAATGACTTCTGTCGGTTCGCAGGACACCACCGGTCCAATGACCCGTGATGAACTGAAAGACCTGGCATGCCTGGGCTTCTCGGCTGATCTGGTGATGCAGTCTTTCTGTCACACTGCGGCTTATCCGAAGCCGGTTGACGTTAACACTCACCACACGCTGCCGGACTTCATTATGAACCGTGGCGGTGTGTCTTTGCGTCCGGGTGATGGCGTAATCCACTCCTGGCTGAACCGTATGCTGCTGCCGGATACCGTCGGTACTGGCGGTGACTCCCATACTCGTTTCCCGATTGGTATCTCCTTCCCGGCGGGTTCTGGTCTGGTGGCATTTGCTGCCGCGACTGGCGTTATGCCGCTGGATATGCCGGAATCCGTTCTGGTGCGCTTCAAAGGCAAAATGCAGCCGGGCATCACCCTGCGCGATCTGGTACACGCCATTCCGCTGTATGCGATCAAACAAGGTCTGCTGACCGTTGAGAAGAAAGGCAAGAAAAACATCTTCTCTGGTCGCATCCTGGAAATTGAAGGTCTGCCGGATCTGAAAGTTGAGCAGGCATTTGAACTGACCGATGCGTCTGCCGAGCGTTCTGCTGCCGGTTGTACCATCAAGCTGAACAAAGAACCGATCATCGAATACCTGAACTCCAACATCGTCCTGCTGAAGTGGATGATCGCGGAAGGTTACGGCGATCGTCGTACCCTGGAACGTCGTATTCAGGGCATGGAAAAATGGCTGGCGAATCCTGAGCTGCTGGAAGCCGATGCGGATGCGGAATATGCAGCGGTGATTGACATCGATCTGGCTGATATCAAAGAACCTATCCTCTGTGCACCGAACGACCCGGATGACGCACGTCCGCTGTCTGCGGTACAGGGCGAGAAGATCGACGAAGTGTTTATCGGTTCTTGCATGACTAACATCGGTCACTTCCGTGCCGCTGGTAAACTGCTGGATGCGCACAAAGGTCAGTTGCCGACCCGCCTGTGGGTGGCACCGCCAACCCGTATGGACGCCGCGCAGTTGACCGAAGAAGGCTACTACAGCGTCTTCGGTAAGAGCGGTGCGCGTATAGAGATACCTGGCTGTTCCCTGTGTATGGGTAACCAGGCGCGTGTGGCAGACGGTGCGACGGTGGTTTCCACCTCTACCCGTAACTTCCCGAACCGTCTGGGTACTGGCGCGAACGTCTTCCTGGCTTCTGCGGAACTGGCGGCTGTCGCGGCACTTCTTGGCAAACTGCCAACGCCGGAAGAGTACCAGACCTATGTTGCGCAGGTAGATAAAACTGCCGTTGATACTTACCGTTATCTGAACTTCAACCAGCTTTCTCAGTACACCGAAAAAGCGGACGGGGTGATTTTCCAGACTGCGGTTTAATAAGTAAGCGCACGCGCTGCGCATAAACAACACAATGCCCGGTGAATGAGATTCCCGGGCATTTTTTATTTCTAAACCATCGCCGTTCCGCTGTTTTTCTCCGGTAAGGCTGCGATAATTACATCAATGGCGCAATGCGATTTCGGCGCATTGCCGGGAGCAGAGGAACACACTATGGATTATGAATTTCTGCGCGATATTACCGGAGTGGTAAAGGTGCGTATGTCCATGGGGCATGAAGTGGTCGGGCACTGGTTTAATGAAGAGGTGAAAGAAAACCTGGCCTTGCTTGATGAAGTGGAAGACGCCGCGCGCACGCTCAAAGGTAGCGAACGTTCCTGGCAGCGGGCAGGGCATGAGTACACGCTATGGATGGACGGCGAAGAGGTGATGATTCGCGCCAATCAACTGGAATTTGCTGGCGATGAAATGGAAGAGGGGATGAACTACTACGACGAAGAAAGCCTGTCGCTGTGCGGCGTTGAGGATTTTCTTCAGGTGGTGGCGGCGTACCGTAAATTCGTACAGCAGAAGTAAATAAAGCAGGCGGAGCCTCTGTGCTCCGCCTGAGCCGTTAAACAGCTGGCATATTGCGCCCGTAATAAATCTCGCGCATCTCTTTCCACAGCGCAGCGGTAATTTCTTTGCGCTCGCTGTCGGTTAAATCTTCCGGTTTGGTGTGGAACATGTAGTGCTTAAGGTCGAACTCTTTAAGCAACATCTTGGTATGGAAGATATTTTCCTGATAGACGTTTACATCCACCATGTCATACAGCGCCTTCATATCCTCGGACATAAAGTTCTGAATCGAATTAATCTCATGGTCGATAAAGTGCTTCATACCGTTGATGTCACGCGTAAAGCCACGCACGCGATAATCAATGGTTACGATATCGGACTCAAGCTGGTGGATCAGGTAATTCAGCGCCTTCAGCGGGGAAATCACGCCGCAGGTGGAGACTTCTATGTCGGCGCGGAAGGTACATAAACCGCCTTCAGGATGGCTTTCCGGGTAGGTATGTACGCAAATATGACTTTTATCGAGATGGGCAACCACGGCTTCTGGCAGCGGGCCGGGGTGTTCTGTTTTGTCGATAAGTTTCGGATCAACCGGCTCTTCGCTCACCAGAATAGTGACGCTGGCACCCTGTGGTTCGTAATCCTGGCGGGCGATGTTAAGAATATTGGCTCCGATAATGGAACAGGTTTCTGACAGGATTTCGGTCAGACGGTTGGCATTATAGAGTTCATCGATATAAGCAATATAACCGTCGCGCTCTTCGGCGGTTTTGGCGTAGCAGATATCGTAAATACAAAAACTCAGACTTTTGGTCAGATTATTAAAGCCATGTAGTTTCAGTTTTTTCAATTTCTTATCTTCTCCTTAGGACGGCTGTGAAGCCAGTGCGTCTTGCAGATACTGAGGTAAGGCAAAAGCTGCTGTATGGACTGCCGGATTGTAATAACGGCATTTCAGGCCAGAGGCGAGAAAACGCGCCTGAATAATTTCGGTAGAGAGATGGCGTAAGGCGTCGTTATCTGTTGCCCATGCAAAGGTCATGATGCCGCCGTAATAGGTCGGGATCGCCGCCTGATAAAAGCCAACGTCGCTGAAGTAATGGCTGAGTTTGCGATGGCTGTCGATGGCCTCTTCCTGCTGTAAAAAGCAGACACCGTTCTGCGCGACGAAAATACCGCCAGGATTCAGGCAACGTTTGCAACCTTCATAAAATGCTGAGGTAAACAGGCTTTCGCCGGGACCGATAGGATCGGTGCAGTCGGAGATAATTACGTCGAAGGTCTGGCTGGTTTGATTAACGAAATTGACACCATCATCGATCACCAGTTTAAAGCGTGGATCGTCGTAGCTACCGGCGTTATGGTTGGGCAGATACTGACGGCAGAACGACACGACACCCGCATCGATTTCCACCATCGTGATTGACTCAACGTTTTTATGTCGGGTCACTTCACGCAGCATGGCACCGTCGCCGCCGCCGATGATCAGCACATGTTTCGCGTGACCGTGAGCCAGTAGAGGAACGTGGGTCATCATCTCATGATAGATAAACTCGTCGCGCTCGGTGGTTTGTACTACGCCATCCAGCGCCATTACGCGACCAAATGCAGCGTTCTCAAAAATGATCAGATCCTGGTGATCGGTCTTTTCATGATACAGAACGTTATCTACCGCAAAGTACTGCCCAAACTGGTCGTGTAGCGTTTCATGCCACCGTTTTTTTTCGGCCATGGGTTGATACCTCCTTTGTTAACACCCGTAAAAAAAGGGCGCAACATAATAGCTAACATTGACCGCAGATGCACGGTCAATATTTCTACAAAAAGGTATCAGGGATTATTTGACGTAGGCAAGCAGGCTTAAGGAATCGCGAGCCAGGGCTTTGCACTTTTTAGCGACGGGAATGCCAATACCGCTGAGATCGCGATAGCTATCTTCACCGAGAGATTTCATGTCGAAGGTGTCGTAATTGCTGAGATCCCACTGGTTTTGCTGGGCGAAAAAGACCAGTGCGCGACGAATTTGCCCGTTAGGTAAGTTCTGGTAACCGCAATCGTTCTTCAGAAAAACAAACACTGCCGTTAAATCGGCCATATCTTCGGCTTCAGACTCGCTGAGCGCGTAACTGTTTGCGCATACAGCCATCAGGCTGCCGAATAATACTGTTCTGAAAAACGTCTTCATTGCTTCTACCAGGACTTAAAGATGATAAACGTTAGCACACTGCGAGCGAGGCGACGACCATTATTGTGGATTAAATTGTGTCTGCGGCTTGACCTTCCTGTAAGGGGAAGGACTATGCTCAACGTTTGATTTTGTTTCGCCTGCTTAAGAATAAGGAAATAACTATGCAACGTCGTGATTTCTTAAAATATTCCGTCGCGCTGGGCGTGGCTTCGGCTTTGCCACTGTGGAGCCGCGCAGTATTTGCGGCGGATCGTCCAACGTTACCGATCCCTGATTTGCTCACGACCGATGCCCGTAATCGTATTCAGTTAACTATTGGTGAAGGCCAGTCCAGCTTTGCCGGGAAAACGGCGACCACCTGGGGTTACAACGGCAATCTGCTGGGGCCGGCGGTGAAATTACAGCGCGGCAAAGCGGTAACGGTTGATATCTATAACCAACTGGCGGAAGAGACGACGTTGCACTGGCACGGGCTGGAAGTGCCGGGTGAAGTGGACGGCGGCCCGCAGGGGATTATTCCGCCTGGCGGTAAACGCACGGTGACGCTGAACGTTGATCAACCTGCCGCCACTTGCTGGTTCCATCCGCATCAACACGGCAAAACCGGGCGTCAGGTGGCGATGGGGCTGGCAGGACTGGTGGTGATTGAAGATGACGAGATCCTGAAATTAATGCTGCCGAAACAGTGGGGTATCGATGATGTCCCGGTGATCGTTCAGGATAAAAAATTTAACGCCGACGGGCAGATTGATTATCAACTGGATGTGATGACCGCCGCCGTGGGCTGGTTTGGCGATACGCTGCTGACCAACGGCGCTATGTACCCGCAACACGCTGCACCGCGTGGCTGGCTGCGCCTGCGTTTGCTTAATGGCTGTAATGCCCGCTCGCTCAATTTCGCCACCAGCGACAATCGCCCGCTGTATGTGATTGCCAGCGATGGTGGTCTGCTGCCTGAACCGGTGAAGGTGAGTGAGCTTCCGGTGCTGATGGGCGAGCGTTTTGAAGTGCTGGTGGAGGTTAACGACAACAAACCGTTTGATCTGGTGACGCTACCGGTCAGCCAGATGGGAATGGCGATTGCGCCGTTTGATAAGCCGCATCCGGTAATGCGTATTCAGCCGATTGCCATTAGTGCTTCTGGTGCTTTGCCAGACACGTTAAGTAGCCTGCCTGCTTTACCTTCGCTGGACGGATTAACGGTACGCAAGCTGCAACTCTCTATGGATCCGATGCTCGATATGATGGGTATGCAGATGCTGATGGAGAAATATGGCGATCAGGCGATGGCCGGGATGGATCACAGCCAGATGATGGGGCATATGGGGCACGGCAATATGAATCATATGAACCACGGCGGGAAGTTCGATTTCCACCATGCCAATAAAATCAACGGTCAGGCGTTTGATATGAACAAGCCGATGTTTGCGGCGGCGAAAGGACAGTACGAACGTTGGGTTATTTCTGGCGTGGGTGACATGATGCTGCATCCGTTCCATATTCACGGCACGCAGTTCCGTATCTTGTCAGAAAATGGCAAACCGCCAGCGCCGCATCGCGCAGGCTGGAAAGATACCGTTAAAGTAGAAGGTAATGTCAGCGAAGTGCTGGTGAAGTTTAATCACAATGCCCCGAAAGAACACGCTTATATGGCGCACTGCCATCTGTTGGAGCATGAAGATACGGGGATGATGTTAGGGTTTACGGTATAAAAATACGTATTCGGAAATATGCCCGGATCTCTACGGGCTTTAAACTGATGACAAACGCAAAATTGCCTGATGCG